>DASWGE010000458.1:0-2295 GCA_036393895.1 Streptosporangiaceae bacterium
CTGCCCGGCCAGGTCTTCGCCAGGCGCGCAGATCAGCTGAGCGCGGCGCCCGCCGGGCCGTCGTTCGAGCGAGCCTGGGCGGCGCTCGACCCGCCTGGCTCAGTGCTCGACGTCGGCTCAGGTCCGGGGGCCGCCTGCCTACCGCTGCTTCCGCGCACGACGGCGCTGACTGCGGTCGATGCGGATGAGCCGATGCTCGGCCTGCTCGCTGAGCGGACTGGCGCACGCGGCGTTCGGGCTCGCTGCATAGCTGGCCGCTGGCCCGATGTCGCCGGCCTGGCGCCCGCGGCCGACGTGGTCACGTGTCACCACGTGGCCTACAACGTCCCTGACCTGGAACCCTTCGTGACGGCACTCACCGCGCACGCGCGGCGGCTGGTGGTCATCGAAGCCGCGAGCGTCCATCCGCTCACCTCCCTGAGCGAGCTCTGGCTGCGGTTCCACGGACTGGCGCGCCCTGACCGGCCAACTGGAGATGACATACTCGCGATCCTGACCGCCATAGGCTTGCGAATCGACCACGAACGCTGGAGCAGGCCAGCAGGCGCTGATTACGAAAGTTTTGCCGAGCTGACCGACGTCACCCGGCGGCGGCTTTGCCTGCCATCGCAACGCGCGGCTGACGTAGCTGATGCGCTCATCGAGGCCGGCGTGGATCCGATTCACCCGCAGGACCTGGGTTCGTCTGGTCGTGACGTCCTGACCATCTGGTGGGCCGGCAGTGCGCGGAACTAGTTCGCTGGCAACGCCAGCCGATTTGGCCGCCAGGACGTCTTGTTGTAGAGACGATAGGACAGTACGACGACGGTGAGGCACGCTTCATGACTGACTGGCCGGACGACTGGTTTCGCGGGGCTGCGCCTGGGGGCGCGAAACAGCCGGGAGACGGTTCCGATTCCGTACGAACAACGCCTGGCGCAGGAGCGGCCGGCGCCGAGATAGCAGCAGCCGAGCCGACGGTCCAGCTTCCCCACCGCTCGGCGGCATCCCGGTCGGCCGGACCAGGCGGACCGGTAGGGCCCGGCGGGCCTGGCCGGCCAAGTGGACCGGGCGGCGGGTGGCCAGACCAGCCCGCCGCGCAGGCGCCGCGCTCGCTGCAACGCTCACCGGTTCCGCCGGGCAACTTCGGCGGCCCTGGCGGCAGCTATTCGGGCGGCATATCGGCGCGGCCCGGATGGCGGCGCTGGCTGCGGCCCAGGCCGATCATGGCCATCCTGGCCGTGATCCTGTCGGTAGCGATTGTCGGGAGCATCGCGAGCTACTTCTATCTGGACTCCAAGCTGACGAGGAAGAACATCCTGGTCGACTATGCCGGCCGGCCGGCCGCCGGCTCGGGCCAGAACTGGCTGATCACCGGGTCTGACAGCCGTCAGGGCCTGTCCCGAAAGCAAGAGCGCAAGCTTGCGACCGGTCATGACGTCAGCGGCATGCGGTCCGACACGATCATGGTGCTGCACATGCCGGCGAACGGCAACCCGGCGGTGCTGATCAGCCTGCCGCGCGACTCGTACGTACCGATCCCTGGCCATGGTTCCGACAAGATCAACGCGGCTTACGCGCTTGGCGGGCCCCGGTTGCTCGCCGAGACGGTACAGAACGTCACCGGGCTGCGGATCGACCACTATATGGGCATCGGCTTCGGCGGATTCGTGCGAGTCGTGGACGCGATCGGCGGGGTCAGCCTGTGCCTCAAGGCTCCGCTGGTCGACCCGGCCGCTGGCTTGCACCTGCACAAGGGCTGCCAGGTGCTGAGCGGGGCCGAAGCGCTTGGCTTCGTTCGCTCCCGGCACAATTTCGCGACTCAGGACCTGCAGCGGGTCCAGAATCAGCGGGTCTTCCTTCGCGCCCTGCTGCGCAAGCTCACGAGCGCCGGGGTGATCGCCAACCCGTTCTCTGGGCTGCCGGCCGCCTCCGGCGTCGCCGGCACGCTCACGGTCGACCGGGGCACCCACCTGTTCCAGTTGCTTAAGGTGGCCTTCGCTCTGCGCAACCCCATTACAACCACGGTGCCCATTGCCAGTAGCTTCGTGACACCGAGCGGCCAGGACGCGCTGCAGTGGAACAGGACGGCTGCGCTGAAGCTGTTCCACGAGATCCGCGACGACCAGCGCGTCTCCAAGAGCCTGATCACAGGATCCACTCAGGCGGGCTGACGCACGGCAGGCCAGCCTCGCTGTCTCATCGGCGCTGCCTGCCGGAGCCGATGCTGCCTCGATGCTCCTTTGAGGCTGCCTTCAGCCAACCTTCAGGCAGATGGCGGACAATAGCTAGATGAGCACCGTGGCCGGAGAGCAC
>DASWGE010000459.1:0-1514 GCA_036393895.1 Streptosporangiaceae bacterium
TCCGGCACTGGCGCTCAGCTGATCGGCGCGGGGCGCGGCACCTTGATCGGCGCGGGGCGCGGTACCATGATCGGCGCCGGCCTGATGAACACGGCCCCCAGCGACTCGACCGGCCCCGGGCTCGTCCACGCGGCTTACAGCGCCGGGATCGGCGCCTACCCTGTTCTGCGCATTGCTCACGCTCGAGAGCGTACCTAGACGCGCGCGCCATCCTGTCGGGCAGCTGTCGTTAGTTGTAGAGAAAAGGGATAAACGTACTAAAGCTGTCCTATCGCACCCTAGTCCTACAGCTAGTCATTTTCTCTACGGCTAGTCCTTATCTCTACGCGTTGTGCGGCACAGTAGTGCCATGTTCGAGACCGATGATGAGCTTGCGGAAATGCAGTCCCTGCTCGACGCTTCGTTGTCGCAGGCGACTGAGCACCTGCAGTCGATCATCACGCCGGGCGAGCGAAGCCTCAGCGCCGCGCAACTGTCCGCCGCCTGCCGCGGCATGTGCACGCTGGCTATATCGACGGTCACCGCGAACTGCGAGCCGAGGGTCAGCGCCGTCGACGGCCATCTGCTGCACGGCCGCTGGTACTTCAGCACCGCGCGTGGCGCGGCCAAGGCTAGCCATCTGGCCGCGCGCCCGGCGGTGAGCATCGCTTACCTGCGCGGCGAGGAGATCGGCGTCTTTGTCCATGGCACGGCCGAGCCTCTCAACCCCGTCGGCGGCCCGGACGATCCCGACTGGCCCGCACTGCTGCAGTACATGACCGACTATTACGGCAGCTCACCGCTCAGCTGGGGCGACGTCGTCTACTACCGGCTCGTGCCGCGCTGGATGGTTGCCTTCGCGTCCAGTCCCGCCGAGCTCATGGCGAAGATCGGGCTGCCGACGTAACCCGGCCCCCCAGACCAGCGACAACGGGGCGCGTCACTTTCGCTGGAACGACGGCAAGGCGCCCCGGTATCCAGCGGCGGGCCGCTCACGCCGGAATTGTCCTGGTACGCGGGCCGGCCCGCAGTACCTGGGACGGGAGCTGCCGGCCCACGATCCGCTCGGCGTCGGCGGCTGCGTCGATCATCGCCTCGAGGTTGACGCCCGTGCCGATTCCCATGTCCTCGACCATGTGCACGAGCTCCTCGGTCGCGATGTTGCCGGTCGCGCCCGGCGCGTACGGGCAGCCGCCGAGCCCGCCGACCGAGGCGTCGAAGTCAGCCACCCCGAGCTCCAGCGCCGCGAGAACGTTCGCCAGCCCGGTACCTCGCGTGTTATGGAAATGCAGGTTGAGCGGCGTGTCAGGATGCGCGGACCGGAACTCGCCGACCAGCGACCAGACCCGGCCCGGCGTTGCCATCCCCGTGGTGTCACCGAACGAGATGGAATCCGCGCCGTCGGCTACCGCCCGCCCGGCCACCTCGACGACGCGCCGGACGGGCACGTCGCCCTCGTACGGGCAGCCCCAGGCGGTGGAGATGATCACCTGGCAGGTGGCGCCCCGCTGGTGGGCCTCCTCGATGATCACGGC
>DASWGE010000460.1:0-4067 GCA_036393895.1 Streptosporangiaceae bacterium
CGACGCGCATCCACCTCGACAACTTTATCCAGCTCAACTTCACCGGCTTCATTAGCGTGATCAACGCCATCGGTGGTGTTCCGGTCTGCTTGCCAACCGCGATCCATCCGACCAGCTTTGACAAGCTCAGCCTCAAGCCCGGACGGCACGTGCTCAAGGGCCTCAAGGCGCTGGAGTTCTGGCGGCTGCGAGAAGACTTCGGCCTCGGCTCTGACCTGCAGCGGATCCAGCGCGACCAGCTGCTGATGGTCGGCCTGGTGCAGAAGATACTCAAGACCCGCGTCCTGCACAGCCTCACGAAGACGTGGGCCATTATCAACGACATTTCCAAGGCGCACGCGCTCACCACCGACGCGGGCCTCACCACCGGAAGAATCGTCACGATCGCCAGGAGCGTCAGCGGGATCTCGCGGAAGAACATCCAGTTCATCGAGGTTCCGACGGTCACCTACCCGGCCAACAACAACTGGGTCGAGTTCGACACGACCAAGACGCCGAAGCTGTTCGACGCCGTCCGGCGTGACCATGCCCTCCCCAAGGCCCCGAAGGCCGCTAAGGGCAACAGCGGCAAAGGCAAGAAGAATAAGAAGTCACAGCCGCCCAAGCTGCTGAGCGCGTCCAGCGTCAGTGTCAACGTGCTGAACGGCTCCGGGGTCCAGGGCATCGCCGGCAACACCGCGACCGCGTTGACCGCGCGCGGCTTCCACATCCTCGGCACCGCCAGCGCCATCACGGCCAGCGGCGCCAGCGACTACAGCTACAAGAAATCTGTCGTCGAGTACGCCGGACCAAAGGACCTGTCGGCCGCCGTGACCGTAGCCTCGCAGCTCCCGAGCGCGTCGAGCGTCGTGCTGCGGAAGGTCAGCTCGATCACCGCCGGGACCGTGACGCTGATACTCGGGTCGGACTTCACCAATCTTGGGCCGCCGCCTTCGCAGCCCGTCGGCAACCTGGCCGGGCAGTTCGGCGGTTACCAGGCCAGCACGAACCCGTGCAAGGGCTACGGCAGCGCATTCGCTGGCTCCGGCATCGGCGGCTGAGTTCCTCGTCGCGGGGCAGCCGGCCGAGAGTCCCGTTAATCCTGGCGAAGCAGTACGCGGTTAAAGCCGTCCGCGCTGGTAAGAACCCTGGCGAAGGCTATGGGCCACGGGGACGATCAGCTATCAGCCGCGGGACGCGCGCCGCGGGGCAGGCGCGTTTCTCGCGTGCTCGGCTGGGTCGCGGTGGCGGTCGCCGCGGTGCTTGTCGGCGGCATCCTGACCGCGTACGGGGTCTACCGCGATGTATTCGGGAAGATTCACCAGATCCTGGTGACCGGCCTCGGCGACCGGCCGCGCGCGTTCAATCACGCGCTGAACATCCTCGTGATCGGTTCCGATACCCGCATGGGCAAGAACTCCAGGTTCGGCGCCCGCATGACCGGCCAGCGCTCGGACACCGTGCTGATCCTGCACCTGTCCCCCGGGCGGAGGCGCGCCGTCGTTTTGAGCATCCCGCGTGACTCAGTCGTGCCGGTGCTGGCGTGCCCGATCGTTCGCGGCGCCCCTGGGCAGGTCGCGGCGCCCGGCCAGATTGAGCAGATTAACGCGACCTATTCGAACGGCGGGCCCGGATGCCTGTGGAAAACGATCGAGCACACCGCGCAGATCAGGCTCGACCACTTCATGGAAATGAACTTCACCGGGTTCGAGAACGTCATCAACGACCTCGGCGGGGTCAGCATTTGCCTGCCGTACCCGATCCGCGACCCGCACTCCAAGCTGTACCTGTCCCGGGGCATGCACCACGTCGGCGGCGCGCAGGCGCTGGCCTACTGGCGGGTGAGATACATCGGCGCCGGCTCGGATCTGGAACGCATCCAGCGTGATCAGTACCTGATGGCGTCGGTCGCCCAGGAGGTCAAGCACACTGAGCCGCTCGGCAATCCCGCGCGGCTCTTCAAGATCGTCAGGGACGCGGCTGCCTCGCTGACAACCGATAGCGGGCTCAGCCAGGGCCGGCTGATCTCGCTCGTGCAGCGGCTGCGGACCGTCCCGCTGCGGGCGGTTCACTTCGTGCAAGTGCCTGTCGTGACCTATGCCGCGAATCCCAACTGGGTGCAGTGGTCGAGTGATGCCAGCAGGCTGTTCAGCGCGATCGCACATGACAGGACGCTGCCGGAGACCGCGGCGCGGCTCGGACATCATCGCTCCCTGACCGGCGTGGCGAGCCGCAGCACGCACGCTAAGCCGCTATCTGGCGTGACCCAGCGCTACGGCGGCATCACCGCGGGCGCCAACGTCTGTCGTGACGCCAGCGCCTTCGCTGGGCCGCTGGGCGGCCACTAGACGCGACGCCCTGGACCCGGCCCCCGCGGCGAGCAACCCGTGACCGCGCAGTTAGATGACCGGGGGGCGGCCTGCCTTGGCCATCCGCCAGGCGGTACGGAGCGACATGGGCTGGCGCCGTCCGGGGTCCAGCCGCCATCCCTCGCCGAATCCGGCGAACCAGGCCCGCAGTGCGTCCCGGGACCGCTCCCGCAGGACCGTGATCATTACCCAGTCAGCCAGGTACACGACGGCCAGCGGCCACGGCAGGTTCCGGCGCGCCAGCCAGACCCGGTTGCGCGCCTCGAGCCGGTACCACGTCTCGTGCCTGGCGTTGTGCACCGCCGGATGGCACACGGTGACCGAAGCGTCGTACTCGATCCGGTAACCGAGATCCATGAGCCGCCACGATAGGTCGGTCTCCTCGTGCCCGAAGAAGAAGGCGTCGGGCTGCCCGCCGGCCTCCAGATACGCCGCGCGCCTGATCGCGCACACTCCGCCGGCGAACGTGGTGACCACCGAGGACCGCTCCGGGTCAGAAGCCCGCAGCCGCGGCACATGCCAGCGCCCGCCAGGGCCGCCCTCGGGATCGGTGACGCGGAACGACAGCACGGCCAGCATCGGGTCGGCGGCGAACCGGGCGGCGACGTGCTCGCCGAGCGCGGCCGCATCCGGGTACCAGGCGTCGTCGTCGAGGAACAGCACGACGTCCCCGCCGCAGGCCAGGACGCCCGCGTTGCGCCCGCCAGCCACGCCCGCGTTCTCGGCCAGCCTGATCGTCGTCACCCCGGCTGGCACCGGCCCCGCATCAGCGCCATTGCCGACGATCACGAGCTCGGCGCCCGACGCGCGGAGCGGCGCCGTGCTCTCGATCGCACGGTATAGCTCATCGGGCCGGTTGCCCATGGTCAAGATCACGATCGAGATTTTCACCGCAATCGCCTCGAGGCGATGATCGCGACAAGGTGTGCGACCACCATGAATGCTGCCACGACCACGCAGGCGACGACGAGCACGCGGGTGGCGGTCAGGCCACCGCGGATCGCGTCGATGACCGCCGCGATCAGGATCAGCAGCGAGAGCTCGACCGCCTGGGTGATCCGGTGGATCCGCAGCACGCTGGCCAGCTTCCTGGCCCGGGCCAGCCCAGCGCTGGAGGGCGCCAGCGCCTCGTCGTCGTGCCCGGCAGGCAGGCTCGCCTTGGCCCGCGCGACCACGACATTGTCGGTCTCGGCCTTTACGAGCATCGCCAGCAGGGCGGCCGCGAAACCAGCGGTGACATAGCCACCGGCCACCGTCAGGTGCCCTTGAGCCCGGAATCCCAGGCCGACGAGCAGGGCGCTCTCCGCCAGGTAGTGCCCGACTCCGTCCAGGTAGATACCGGCCGCTGATTTCCTGTTGCTCCACCTCGCCAGCTCGCCGTCGGAACAGTCGAAGATCAGGTACAGCTGGACCAGCACCGCCCCGATCACGGCCATCGCCAGACCGCCGAACGCGATCACGACGCCGGCCGCGATCCCGCATGCGATGAACGCGATCGTGACCGCGTTTGGCGACAAGCCAAGCCTGGCGAACACCCAGGTGGCGTACGGGGACAGCTTGCGGCCGTAGAGCCGGCCCAGCCAGTGCTCGTCGTTGAGCCGGTCGAGCACCGCCTGCGGCTGGCCTTTCTCCCTGAGCTCAGCCAGCGATGGCCCTGACATACTCCTCCACTCGCTTGGCGACCTCAGCCGGCGACATGGCGAGGCGCTCGAGGATCGT
>DASWGE010000461.1:0-3472 GCA_036393895.1 Streptosporangiaceae bacterium
CTCGGCTGTCTCGTACCAGTAGCAGCGCAGTACCGGCAGCCCGGTGCGGTCTCTGGACAATCCGGCGAGAAGCTTGAGCAGGCCGGCGTGGTCCCACGAGACGGAGTCCCGACGGCGCGTGCCATGAACGGCCATGGCGCCGTCTGCGAGGGCATAGCCTGCGTCAACGAATAGCGCACAGCGATCCACGCCACACCATCCTTTCCCCTGACGCGAGACGTTACCAGCGCCTTGCGGCCTTGGTGACCTATAGCGCAGATCACAAGGCCTGGCAGGACGGTCTGGCTAATAGCACGGCTGGTGTTCTGCTGGCAATTCGGCTGGCGCGATCGCAGCGCTCCGTTCCGGATGATCTCCGCATGATCGCGGCCAACCAGACCGGTTCGGACGCACAGCAATGTCGGCCGGAATGTACTGGTATGACGTTACCAGTCCGGGTGCGACGCCGAAGGCCTACCGCGATTCATGTGACTGAGGGGACATCTCGCCCGGCCGCATGGCGCGGCTGACGCTGCGGTTACGCTCTGAGCCGTGAGCGACAGGAGCGAATTGCTCGACCAGATCAAGGCGAAGGCGGTGATCCACGGCGCCGTGACGTTGTCGTCTGGTCAGCAGGCTGACTGGTATGTGGACCTGCGGCGGGTGCTGCTTGACGGAGCCGCGGCTCGGCTGGCCGGCCGGGTCATGCTTGACCTTGTTGACGGCCTGGCTTTTGCCGCAGTCGGCGGCCTCACCCTGGGCGCGGACCCCGTCGCGGCTGCGATGATGCACGCCGCTGCGGAGCGAGGCAGGCCGCTGAACGCGTTCATCGTGCGCAAGGAGGGCAAGCCGCACGGCCTGCAGCGCAGGATAGAAGGTCCGGAAGTCGCCGGGCTGCCTGTGCTTGCGGTGGAGGACACATCAACGACCGGCAAGTCGGTCCTGACCGCTATCGACGCGCTGACCGAGGCAGGCGCGGAAGTCGTCGGCGTCGCCGTGGTCGTCGACCGGGGAGCGCGGCCGATGATCGAGGAGCGCGGACTGACATATCGCGCCGCGTTCGACCTCGCCGAACTCGGTTTGGGCTAATCCAAGACGGCCCACGCCCCTGGTCGGCAGGGCGCGGGGTCACCAGGCCCTACTCGGCCTTAGGAGCCCCGCCCGGCAGGCGTGACCACCTGCCGCATCGGGCGGGACCATCTGCTGCCCCTGGGCCGGGATCGCGAGATACTGGGGGCGCAGACCCGAGCGGAGGGAGCGGCTGACATGCCTGTCGCGACACCGGAGATCTACGCGCAGATGCTCGACCGCGCGAAGGAGCAAGGTTTCGCCTACCCGTCGATCAACGTGACATCCAGTCAGACGCTCAATGCCGCGCTGGCAGGATTCGCGGACGCCGGCAGTGACGGCATCGTCCAGGTATCGACGGGCGGCGCGGAGTACCTGTCGGGGTCGGTCAAGGACATGGTGACCGGGGCTGTCGCGCTGGCTGAGTTCGCGCATACTGTCGCCGCCAAGTATCCGGTCAACGTCGCCCTGCATACCGACCACTGCCCCAAAGACAAGCTCGACAAATACATGCGGCCGCTGATCCAGATCTCTAAGGAGCGCGTCGCCCGTGGCGAGCAGCCGCTGTTCCAGTCGCACATGTGGGACGGCTCGGCTGTGCCGCTCGATGAGAACATGCGGATCGCGGCCGAACTGCTGGCCGAGTGCGCCAGCGCCAAGACCGTGATGGAGCTAGAGATCGGCGTGGTCGGCGGCGAGGAGGACGGCGTCACTAGCGAGATGAACGAGAAGCTGTACAGCACGCCGGAAGACGCGCTCGAGACCGCCAAGGCGCTCGGGCTCGGTGAGCGGGGCCGGTACATTCTCGCCGCGACGTTCGGCAACGTGCACGGGGTCTACCAGCCGGGGCACGTCAAGCTCAGGCCGTCGATCCTGAAGGAGATCCAGGACGCCGTGGGTGCTGCCTATGGCCAGCCGACGCCGTTCTACCTGGTGTTCCACGGCGGCTCGGGCTCCGCGCTCGAGGAGATCCGCGAGGCCATCTCCTACGGCGTGGTGAAGATGAACGTCGACACCGACACCCAGTACGCGTTCACCCGCCCCGTGGCCGGTCACATGTTCGTCAACTACGACGGCGTGCTGAAGGTCGACGGCGGTGTGGGTAACAAGAAGGCCTACGATCCGCGCTCGTGGGGAAAGGCCGGCGAGGCCTCGATGGCGGCCCGGGTCGTCCGCGCCTGCGAGGACCTGCTCTCGGCCGGCAAGAAACTCGGCTAGCCCGGGCCGTTCGGTGCGGGTCGCGGTTCTGTCCGACATACACGGCGTGCTCCCGGCGCTCGAGGCCGTGCTCGCCGAGCCCGACGTCGCCGCGGCCGACCTGATCGCGCTCACTGGGGATCTGGCGACCGGCCCGCAGCCGGTCGAGACCCTCGACGTGCTGTCCAGGCTCGGAGAGCGCGCGGTCTGGATCCGCGGCAACGCCGACCGGGAGCTTGTCGAGTGCCGGAGGGGGAAGAGCCCCTCGGTCCCCGACGGGCTGTCCCCATGGGCCGCCGAGCAGTTGCGCGACGACCAGGTGGATCTGCTTGCCGGGCTGCCATTGTCGGCGACTGTCGAGATCAGCGGGCTTGGTTCGGTCGTCTTCTGCCATGCAACGCCGCGGGACGATGAGGAGGTCGTGCTCGTTGACTCCCGGCTCGGCCGGTGGGCCGAGATCTTCAGCGGCCTGGACGACTCCGTCGGCGCCGTGGTGTGCGGCCACACTCACATGCCGTTTGCCCGGCTCGCGCACCGGCGGCTCGTGGTCAACCCGGGCAGCATCGGAATGCCGTACGGCGGGGCGGGCGCGCACTGGGCTGTGCTTGGGCCAGGAACCGATCTCCGGGTGACCGAGTTCGATCTCGACCGGGCATGCGATCGCATCGTGGCCGAGTCCAGCTACCCGGACGTGCGGGAGTGGGCCGAGTACTACATCAGGTCGACCGCCGGCGACGCCGAGGCGCTCGAGGTATTCGGCCCGATGGACGGCCGTGACGTACCCGGCGAGCAGTGCGGCTTGGCCTAGTCTCCTCCCGGCCGCTCAACCCTCCCGGCCGCTCGACCGTCCCAGCCGCTCGACCCTCCCAGCCTTGCCGAGCGGCCGAACGCTGCTCGGATCCACTGAATGACCTGGTCGGGCGCGGCGGCTAGGTCGCGCCAGGTGAAGTGAACAACCTCATACCCGGCGCGTCGCAGCTCTGCGTCGCGCCTGAGTTGCTGCCTGGCACGGTCTGGGTCGGCGTACTTGATCGCCCCGTCAGCCTCGGCGATCGTCCGGTACTCGTCCCACAGGAAGTCAACGCGGCCGATCGCGCCGACGTTGCCCATGATCCACACCTGCAGCATCGGTGGCGGCAGCCCGCCGTCGCTGAACGCAACCCTTGCGATCGACTCGAACGGCGACTCGCTCAGTGGATCGCCGAAGGCGACCACCCTCCTGGCTTTC
>DASWGE010000462.1:0-1854 GCA_036393895.1 Streptosporangiaceae bacterium
GGCTGCAAGCTGGCCAGGCCGTCGTGACCGGCAGGCGCAGCCCGCTTGCCCTGTACGACTACGGGCTTGCGACCTACGACACGGGCGATGTGTTCGATCAGCAGCTCGCCAAGGGGTTCGTGGAGCTGTGGGGCCTGCCGAGCAAGATCGCGGCGGAACGCGATCGGAAGGCAACGCGGGACTGAACATCCGGGCCCGCCGTCTGGCTGTCAATTCAGGAGTTCAAGAGATTTGTCGCCTCTTCGCCTAAGCGAGCTATCAGCAACGGACAGGAGTCCTAGAGTGTTACCGCGCTAGCCGTGCCGGGCGAGGCTAGGCGGTGCCTATAGAGGAAAGTCGCCGATGGCAGCGAAGTTCAACCCGCCGCCTGGCTGGCCTCTTCCCTACGGCTTCGAGCCGCCGCCAGGCTGGGAACCCGACCCGACCTGGCCCCCGCCCCCGCCGAACTGGCCGCTCTGGATGGGCAAGGACGCGCCGCGCTCTGGCTACCAGGCCGACCCGCTCGGCAGCTACTCGACCAGAAACGCGGGCGAGTACCCAGCCGCGCAACAGGCTCACACGCAGGGTTTGCGGGCGGCGCCGGACTATGGCTACTGGCAGCAGCAGACCGGTGCCAGCCGCAGGCTAGGTGGCTCGTCCCTCCCGAAGCGCCTGGGCGTGTTGCTCATCAGCCTTATTACCGCGTTCATCGTCATCGGCGCGATTAATCGGTCAACGGGCCGTGGTCCGAACATCAGTCAGAGCCATGGCAAGGGGCAGGTGATCTTCTTCACCCTGCGGACGGGGGCCTGCTTCCAGAACCCCGCACACAACGCGCTGTTCCACGGCGTGACGATAGAAGTGACCGCTGTCCCTTGTAGGACCGCTCATAACGCTCAGATCTTCACACAATTCCGGGCGACTGGCGGCGCGACATTTCCCGGCCGCCGGGTGCTCGCCCGCCAGGCCGGTCAGCATTGCCGGTCAAAGCTGGCGGCCAGAGTACGCAGGTCGAAAGTCGGGCCGAAGACGTTCGTGGGGTATCTGTACCCCGATAGCACGTCCTGGTTCACCGGTCGGCGGACGATCAGCTGCCTTGTCGTCGACCCGGTCGGGGACCTGACCACATCGGTGCTGAAGAGGCGCGCCACAGGCTGAACCCGGATGCGCAGTGCGCGCAGACCAGGGTCACACGCTGGTTTTGTTATAGCTATAGCTTGTCGGGGTGAACGGAAGTGCTGACTGCGGAGGTGTCGTGAGCGGCGAGCCAGGGACGTCCGCGGTGCGGCTGTGGGGCGGCAGGTTCGAGTCCGGGCCGGCGGATGCCCTGGCGAGGCTGTCGATGAGCGTCCAGTTCGACTGGCGGCTCGCGCGCTATGACCTGCTCGCGTCGGCCGCGCACGCTCGTGTGCTGCACCGGGCCGGGCTGCTCGACGACAACGAGGTGGCCAGGCTGCTCGCGGCGATCGACGAGCTGAGCCGGGACTGCCAGACCGGCGCGTTCCGGCCGTCGGCGGCGGACGAGGACGTGCACACAGCGCTGGAACGCGGTCTGCTCGAGCGGGTCGGGTCGCTCGGCGGCCGGTTGCGCGCCGGGCGGAGCAGGAACGACCAGGTCGCTACCGATCTCCGCCTCTACCTGCGCGATCACGTCAGGCGGATCATCGCGCGGCTGGCCGAGCTGCAGACGGCGCTGATGGATCAGGCTGAGCGGCATCTCGCCGAGCTGACTCCCGCACCAGGGATGACGCACCTGCAGCACGCACAGCCTGTGCTGCTCGCCCACCAGTTGCTCGCCCACGTTCAGGCCCTGGCCAGAGACGTGTCGCGGCTGCGGGACTGGGACAAGCGGGCCGCGATCAGCCCGCTCGGCTC
>DASWGE010000463.1:0-7583 GCA_036393895.1 Streptosporangiaceae bacterium
ATAGCCACGCGATAGCCAAGCCCGGTTGGTGCGCATAAGCTGAGCGCGCACAGGGAGGGCAGCCATGGGTACAGCTATCGGAATCCTGCTCGTGGCGGCGACCATCGGGTCATTCGTTGCGATCAACATCCGCGCCAGGGGGATGTCACCCAAGCAAAGGCAATCCGGCGGCGGCTCGATCATCGACCCGCAGACCGGGCCGCCCGAAGCGGACCACGGATCCCGCCATCACGGCGGTCATCATGGCGGCTCCATCGGCGGCGGCTCCATCGGCGGCGGCCATCACGGCGGCGATAATGGCGGCGGCCACTTCGGCGGCTTCTCGGGCGGCGACTTCGGCGGCGGTCATCACGGCTGAACCTCGGCTAACGAGGCGCCTGGCTATGGCATCGATGGCCAGCCCGCGGTCGCGCGATGCCGCCCTCGGCGGCTACGGCCGGCCGACGCCGGATCGCAGCAGAGTGTCGATGACTCGGGGGATGGCGGCAGCGATCGGCTCGCTAATGACCTCGGTTGCCAGGTGGTCGTACGGCGTGGGATCGCGGTTGACGATCACGAGGTGCGCGCCCGCGTCGGCGGCGACCGCGCAGAGCGAGGCGGCGGGCTCGACGCTCAGCGTACTTCCCACCGCGAGCATCAGGTCGGCCCCGGCCGCGGCGCGGACCGCGCGGGACAGGACCGCGCGATCAAGCGACTGGCCGAACATCACTGTCGCTGACTTGAGTATGCCGCCGCAGGCGATGCACGCTGGATCGGCTTCCCCAGCCCTGACCCGGTCGAGTGCCGCGGCCATCTCGGTCCGATCCCCGCACCCGACGCACACGACCTGGTACATGGTGCCGTGCAGCTCGAGCACCCGGTCCGCTGCCGTGCCGGCCCGCTGATGCAGCCCGTCGATGTTCTGCGTGATCACCCAGGTGTCGACCGCGGCGCCGAGCCTGGCCAGCGCGGCATGGGCCACATTCGGAGTGGCGGACCACGCGGGGTGCCGCAGCCGAGCCTGCCAGGACCGGCGCCGCACGGCCGGATCGGCTAGATACGTATGAAGGGTTGAGAGCCGTTCGGCAGCCGGATCGCGGGTCCAGAGGCCCTGCGGGCCGCGAAAGTCGGGTATGCCCGAATCAGTGGAAATGCCCGCACCGGTGAGGATGGCTACGCTACTCACGCCGGTCGCCCAGGTGGGCACCTTGCCCCGGTCGTCGCTGCCCACAAGGCCATCCTTTGCCTGGGGCCTGAGTACCGCAACCTGTGCGCTTTCGGCCAGCGGCCCAGGGCTGCGACGTAGTGCCCGGTTACGGTTCGGCCACAATGAAGCGCACTAGTTGCATGCCCGCGCACCGTCGACGATCGTGTGGTTCAAGTTTTAGCAGTCTTAGTGCGAGTACTAGTCAGAGCGGGTCGCGGCTCCATGGGTCCTACGCGCCGCTGCGGTCGATGACGCCCGCGTATATCCGTCGCGAGATCGGGCTCGGGATCGCGTATCACGGTTGGGCCAAGATTGGCGCCCGAGGTTGCGTACGCGCTGAGACGCAATGAATCTATGTTCATGTCACGGCATTGCAGCCCCGGCGAATGAGGACTTAGCCCGTTAGAGGCCTGACCAGGCAGGAAATTGGCCGATGAATGACGGTTCATTGGACATCCAGGATCTGACGGTGCGCTTCGGTGGTCTGACTGCTCTCGATGACGTGACGCTCATGGCGGTGCCCAAGCAGGTCACCGGAATAATCGGACCGAACGGCGCTGGAAAGACGACGCTGCTCAACGCAGTATGCGGTTTCGTCCGGCCCCAGGCCGGCCGGGTGCGGTTCGATGGAAAGGACCTGACCAGGATCAGGCCGCATCAGCTGGCCAGACTCGGGATCGCCAGGACACTTCAGGGTGTAGGGCTGTTCGGTGGCCTGTCGGTGCTGGAGAACGTGATGGTGGGCGCCACCCGGCACGCCAGGACCGGGTTCTGGTCGGCGCTGAGCGGCCTGCCTCTTTCGGACCGGGACGAGCGGCGGCTGCGCGAGCGAGGCCTGGCGGCGCTGGACCGGGTCGGCGCGGCCGACCTGGCCGATCGCATGCCTCCGACGCTGGCGCACGGGCCGCGCAAGCGGGTCGCGCTCGCCAGGGCGCTGGCCTGCGAACCACGGCTGCTCCTGCTTGACGAGCCTGCCAGCGGGCTATCCGATGACGAGCTCAGCGAGCTCGGGCATCTGATCGGCAGGCTTGCCGCGGACGTCGGCGTGCTCGTGATCGAGCATCGGATGGACCTGATGATGTCGGTCTGCGACCGGATCTTCGTACTCGACTTCGGCAAGCTCATTGCCGATGGAACCCCCCGGCAGGTGCAGGAGAATCCACTAGTTACCGAGGCCTACCTCGGAACCGCGGTTTCCGACACTGGTGACCAGCCAGTGGCGAGCAAGCAGGCCAGCGATGAGTAACGGAGCGTCGCTGGCCATTGAGGACATCACGGCTGGCTACGGCGCTGTTCGGGTACTCCAGGGCGTATCGGTGGCGGCCGCCGCAGGCACCATCACCGCCGTGCTTGGGGCGAACGGCGCAGGCAAGACGACGCTCCTGCGTGCCATCAACGGATTCGTGCGCCCAAGCCAGGGCCGTGTCCTGGTCGACGGCACGGACCTAGCTCGCCGCCGCCCTGAGGACATCGCGAGGGCTGGCGTCGCGCATGTCCCGGAGGGACAAGGCGTGATCACCGAGCTCAGTGTCGCGGAGAACCTGCGGCTGGGTGCCCTGCTGCGCGAGCGCAGCAGTAGGGCGGTGGCGCTTGAGGACATCTACCAGCGCTTCAGCGTGCTCGCGGACCGCAAGCACATGGCTGCGGGAACGTTGTCCGGCGGTGAGCGGCAGATGCTCGTCATCGCGCGGGCGCTGCTGTCAGCGCCCAGGGTGCTGCTGCTTGACGAGCCGTCACTCGGCCTGGCTCCCAAGATTGTGGCCGGGGTGATGGAACTGATCCGGCGACTGCGCGACGAGAACGGGCTGACGATCATGCTGGTCGAGCAGAACGCCCGCAGCGCGCTGGCCATCGCGGACCAGGGAATCGTGCTCAACCTTGGCAAAGTCGTCGCCAGGGACGAGGCGGCTGTGCTCGCCGCCGACGAGGGCCTCCGACGTCACTATCTCGGTTTCTAGCCGGAAGGAGGGACATGCAAGAGTTCCTTCAACTCACGCTCGGCGGGATCAGCGCGGGCATGATCTACTCGGCGATCGCCCTGTCGCTGGTACTGATCTGGCGGGGAACGCGAGTGCTCAACTATGCCCAGGGCGGCATGGCGATGTTCACCTCGTACATCGCCTTTATCGTCATCCAGCACACCGGCAATTACTGGCTCGGATTCCTGCTTGCCCTCGTAGCGGGCTTCGCGCTCGGAGGGTTGCTGGAGCGGACCGTAGTGCGCCAGGTGACCGGCAAGCCGCCGCTGAACGCGGTCATCGTGACGATCGGGCTGCTGATTCTGCTGGAGGGTCTGGCCGGCCTCGTCTTCGGGACCAATTACCGGTCATTTCCGCCTGCTTACTCGATCAGCGGGTTGCATATCGGATCCGTCGCGCTCGGGATTAACCGCGACGACCTGTTCACAGCCGTCGCCGTGCTCGCCGCCGCAGCGCTGCTCGCCATCACCTTTCAGTACACCCCGGTCGGGCTGCGGCTGCGGGCTACGGCATTCAACCCGTCCGTGGCGAGGCTGCTTGGAGTCAGGGTCGGCAGGATGCTCACACTCGGCTGGGCACTGGCAGGGCTGCTCGGCGCGCTGGCTGGCCTGCTGGTGACGCCGTCGACATTCCTGTATCCGAACAGCATGGACGCGATCTTCGTCCTCGGGTTCACCGCCGCGGTGATCGGCGGGCTGGAGAGCCCGGCCGGCTCGATAGCCGGCGGCCTGATCCTCGGCGTCGGGCTCAGTTACACCGGCGGTTATCTGGGAAGCGACCTGGTTGACCTATTCGGCCTGGGCGCCCTCGTGCTCGTGCTGATGCTCCGACCCGCCGGCCTGTTCTCCTCAGCGGCGGTCAGGCGGGTGTGACATGACACTGGCCAGGCACCTCGGGGCCGCCGTCGCCGCTGCGATTGTCATTGCGGTCCTGACGATCAAGCTCGGCGATTACCGCGATTTCCAGATCGCTCAGATCTCCGCGTACGTGGCGGTTGTAGCGGGCCTGACCTTGCTAATCGGAACAAGCGGGCAGATCTCGATCGGGCACGGGGCCTTCATGGCGATCGGCGGCTACGCGACGGCGCTTATCTTCAACCACCTGCATTGGAATCTGATCCTGATCTTGGTAGCAGCCACCGTGGCCGCGGCGCTGACCGGCGGGATCGTGGGCGTGGCGGCCGCCAGGCTCCACGGCCCCTACCTCGCAGGGGCGACGCTGATGCTGGCCGTGGCCCTGCCCTCGCTGGCGAACCGTTACCAGGGCGTCTTCGGGGGCGACCAGGGGCTGAGCTTCTTTGTCAGCACCCCTGGCTTCCTCGGCAACCATGTCTCGCTCGCGCGCTACCAGGCCTGGCTGGCGGCGATTGGCGCGCTCGTGACGCTGGTTCTGCTGGCCAACCTTGATCGCAGCCGGGTGGGCCGCAGTTGGCGCGCCCTGCGCGACGACGAAGTGGCCGCGGCTCTCGCTGGGCTGAACGTGGCCTGGCTGCGGACGCTCGCGTTCGTGGTCAGCTCCGCCTGCGCGGGCATCGGTGGCTCGCTACTCGCCGTGGTGACCGGAACAGTATCGCCGGGCGGTTACACGCTCGCCTTGTCGATCCTGCTTCTCACCGCGGCGGTACTGGGCGGGCTCGGGAGCCTCCCCGGCGCGATCTGGGGCGCGAGCCTCGTCCTGGTCTTGGTGCAGACCTACCTGCAGAACGTGGCGATCAGCCATGGTCTGGCCTCCAGTACCAGCGCGAGCATCGCGGTCATCGCGTACGGGGTCGTCCTCGTTCTCGTCATGCTCGTGTTCCCAGCCGGAATCCAGGGCGGGCTCCGCCGGCTCTTCGGGCCAGTCCGGCCGACCGCGAGCGCCCCATATCACCAGATGCGCCGGCGAGGGCCGGCCAAGGAACACCAGGAGGAGCACACGAAATGAAAGATCCACATCGCGGGATGCTAGGAGCCGTCGGCGCGGTTGCCGCTCTGGCAATGGTGCTCGCAGCGTGCAGTTCCGGCGGGTCCAGCGGCGGGTCCGGCGGCGGGTCCGGCGGCGGCCTCAAGTCCTCGGCGCCCGGCATCACGCCGACCCAGATCCTGATCGGCAGCCATCAGCCGCTCACCGGGCCCGTGGCGCCGGGCTACAGCGAGATATCCCGGGCGTCCAACGCCTACTTCAGCTACGTGAACGCGCACGGTGGCGTCTACGGACGCAAGATCGTGTACAAGTACCTCGACGACGCCTACAACCCGAACACGACGGTGACCGTCGTGCACCAGCTGATCCAGCAGGACAACGTCTACGCGATCTTCAACGGGCTCGGCACGCCCACGCACCTGAACGTGGTCCAGTTCATCAACGCCGCGAAGGTCCCCGACGTCTTCGTCGCGTCCGGCTGCAACTGCTGGAACGATCCCAGCAAATACCCCGACACGTTCGGCTGGCAGCTTGACTACATCCGGGAAGGAAAGATCCTCGGCAGCTACGTCAAGCAGCACTTCGCGGGCAAGAAGATCGGCTTCCTGTTCCAGAACGACGAGTTCGGCCAGGACGGCGTCAAGGGCCTCAGCTACGAGATCCCCAAGTCCCAGATCGTTGCCCAGGAGCCGTACAACATCGCGGCACCGAACCTGGCCCAGGAAGTCGGCACCCACGTCGCCAAGCTGAAGGCCGCAGGGGCCCAAGTCGTAGTGTCGTTCTCGGTGCCGGCCGTCACCGCATTGCTCAGGCTCACCGAGCTGACGCTGAAGTACAACCCGCAACTCGTGGTCAGCGACGTCGGCTCGGACCCGATCACCCTGGCCGGCCTCCTGAACGCCTTCGCCAAGAAGTCCGGCTCATTCGGCAGCAGCCTGACTGAGGGCATCATCACTGACGGCTACTTGCCTTCACTCGGCGACACCGGCAACAGCTGGATCACGCTGTTCAAGTCGATCCATGACAAGTACATTTCCAGCCTGCCGTTCGACGGCAACGTCCTTTATGGCATGTCGGTCGGCTACACCTTCGTCCAGGCGATGTTCAAGGCAGGCAAGAATCCGACCAGGCAGGACCTCGTCAACGCGATTAACGGCGGCCTGTCACCCGGGGTTGCCGTGGCGCCCTTCGCCTACGGCACCAACGACCACAACGGAGTTACCGGCGCCTATATCGGCGTCATCAAGAACGGCGTGCTCATCAAGACGGGCGACGTCCTGACCACGGATGACTCACCGACCGGAGCCGTGAGTGCATACATGACGGCGCAGGCTCCAGCGCCGGCGAACGGAATACCGCCGCACTGACGCAGCGGCAATGCGGGTCGGCCGCGGCCAGAGCGTGCGCGGCCGGCCCGCCCGTCAGCCTGATACGGCAGCGAGCGGTGCGCAGCGCAGCTCGGGTTGCCGGTTACGAGGGGAGGTCAAAGTTTCAGCGTGAGCGTCCAAGTCGGTCGCAGACCCTCCGCGGCCAGCCTGCCGCCGCGTGACCGCCTGCTGGCTGCCGCCGAGCGGCTGTTCGGCGAGCGAAGCTACCATCGGACCAGCGTCGCGGAGATCTGTGCCACCGCCGGCATGGCGACCGGGAGCTTCTACGCGCATTTCGATTCGAAGGCGACCATCTTCGCGGCCGTGCTCCGTCAGATCAACGCCGACTTGCGGGCAGCAATGCGCGCCGCACTTGTGGATGCTGGCCCCGGCCAGCGCGGCCGGGAGCGTGCCGCCTTCCGTGCTTACTTCGACTTGATGTCACAGCGGCCCTGGATTTACCGCGTTGTCCGCGAAGCCGAATTCGTCGCGCCCGGCGAATTCAGGGCCTATTACGAACGGCTGGCCCGCGGTTACGCGCGCGGGGTTCGCCTGGCCCAGCTAGCAGGTGACATCGACGCCAGATTCGATCCCGAGGTGCTGGCCTACGCCTATATCGGGCTGGGCAACTTCGTCGGCATGCGCTGGGCCGAGTGGACGGCGGGCGGCCGCGTTCCCGACGATGTGCTCGATGATCTCCTGGTCCTGCTGACGAGCGGAATGCCCCCGCCATCCGCGTAGCGGCCCTGGCCGCCGTTCGGCGCGGCGCTGTCATTCGGCGCGGCACTGTCAGCCGGGCGCCCTTGCACTCGCACTAACAACAGCTATGGGCCACCGACGTTCAAACACCAACGTCCGTGGCCCATAGCTGTTGAAATTTGAGGCGCCGTATTGTCATCGGCATGAGCGGGGCGTTTGGGACCAACTTGACCGACTATGCCGGGACCATTCCTGGGCTGCTACAGCACGCGGCGGACAGGGATCCTGGCGGGATCTGGCTGCGCACCGACGACCTGACGCTGACGTTCGCTGAGGCAGCCGGCCGCGTTGCCGCCGTCGCGGCTGAGCTTGGCGACCGCGGGATCGGCCATGCCGACCTCGTCATGCTGACGGCGAGAACGACGCCGGAGTACCTGTTCAGCTGGCTGG
>DASWGE010000464.1:0-7278 GCA_036393895.1 Streptosporangiaceae bacterium
CTTACGACGAGCTGGACATCACTGTGCGGGTTGGCGACGTCGGCGGCAGGACGCCACGTCGGCGAGCGGCGATGACCGAGCACACGGGCACGACTGCCATCCGCTACGAGGAACACCTCGGCAGGATCGGCGCCAACTTCCACGCTCGCTTCGGCGACGACCGCATCGACATCGAGGTGGGGCCGCTCCTGGCCCGCTCCTCGCATGTGGTCTACACCAACATCATCGAGCCGCTGCTGAGGTTCGTGATGGTATCGCGCGGTCACATGCTCGTCCATGCCGCGTGCGTCGACTTTGAGGGCACCGGCATCATGCTCTCGGCCCTGACCGATACCGGTAAGACCGGCACCGTTCTGCGCCTGGTGCGCGAGCACGGCTGCCGGTTCCTGTCCGACGACATGACGCTGATCGACGCCGAGGGACGTGCGTCCTGTTATCCCAAGCCGCTGACGATCAGTGCGCACACCCTGCGCGCTGTCAGCGCTGAGGATCTGACGAGAGCCGAGTGGCGGCGGCTGCAGATCCAGAGTCGCCTGCACTCCAAAAGCGGGCGTTCGATCGGCATGGCACTCAGCCGCTTCAACCTGCCCATTATGGGCATCAACGCACTCACCCAGATGCTCATCCCGCCGCCCAAATACACGGTGGATCGGCTCGTTCCCTGCCATATGACGCCCAGCACTAAGGTCAGCGAGCTGTTCATCATCGAGCGCGGCAAACCGTGCCTAGCCGATCTCGACCACCAGTCCGCACTCGAGCGGCTGATCATCAATACCGATGACGCCTACGGATTCCCGCCGTTCCGAAACCTCGCCCCGGCAATCACGATCGCCGGGATGGACTACCACGAACTCCGGGCTGCCGAGCGCCAGATTCTCGACAGTTTCCTCAGTCATGTGCGCGTTCGCACACTCGCCTCGAACACCTTCAGCTGGGCCGACGACATTCCTGGGCTGCTGCAGCCCGTAGCCAGCCTGGCACCGAACGGCCCGCTTCCAGGTGAGCCAGCGCGGGCTCCTGCGGTGAGCCCGTTGTTTGAAGCTGACGGCACCCTCGTTGACGCGATGGCGACGGCTGCGGCACGCCTCACGCTCGCGGCCGTGGGATCCCGGCCACAGGCGTATCTGCCGGCGGCCGGGTCCGATGCCACGGCACCACCCGACCTTCCCGTGCGCCGCGCCGAGCTCGTGCCAGGCGCACCGTCGGGCCGCGTGGGCACCCTTCGCACTAGGCTGGTCGCGGCTCTGGCGGTCACGGCGATCGCTGTTCCAGCCGTTGCGCTTCGTCTGTGGCACATAAATGCACTCGGCTTCAACAGCGACGAAGCCGTCTACGCCGGGCAGGGTGCGTCGATCGCGGGCGCCCCGGAGCTGAGCAGGCTGTTCCCGGTATTCCGCGCGCATCCGCTGCTGTTCCAGCTCGCTACCTCGCTGATGTACCGGATTAAGGTGAGCGACTACAGTCCTCGCCTTCTTGCGGTGGCATTCGGTTTGGCCACGGTCGCCGCCGGATATGCGCTCGGTGCACGCGTTTACGGCCGACGCGCCGGGGCGATCACGGCTCTTCTGCTAGCCGTCATGCCCTACCTGGTAGTAGTGAACAGGCAGGCGCTCCTAGACGGGCCGATGGCGTTTTTCTCGGTACTCGGCCTGTGGTTCCTGGCCAGGTTCGCCGCAGAAAGCCGCCGATGGCTGCTCTATGCCGCCGGGGCCAGCCTGGGCCTCGCGTTTATCTCCAAGGAGACGGCTATCGTGCTGCTTCCGGCGGCCTACGCCTTCCTGGCGGTGACGCCTAGCGTCAGGGTCAGGCTCAAGGAGATCGCCGTCTTCTTCTGCTGCTTCGCCGCCGTCGCCCTGCCCTATCCGATCTCGCTCTTGGTTGCGGGAGGTTCTTCTTCGGGGAAGCACTTCCTGACATGGCAGCTGTTCCGGCCTGCCAACCATGTCTGGACCTTCTACCCTGCTGTGGTTCCTCCGGCTATCGGCATCGCCGTCATGGCGAGCGCGGCCGCGATGCTGGCCTTCGCCGTGGCGTCGCGGCGGTGGTCGTGGCGGGAGTCGCTAGCCATCTGCTGGATCGCCGTACCATTCATGTTTTTCCAGTTGTGGCCCGTGAAGGGCTTCCAGTACCTGCTGCCCGTGGCGGCTCCATGCGCGGTGCTGGCGGCGGGATTGCTAGCCAGCCCAGTTGTTTGGCGCGCGATCTGCCTACACCACGCGAGGATCGCACTGGCGGTTGGAGCCGTGATGACCACCGCTGTGGCGGCATCGCTGGCGCTGTTGAGCTGGTCGAGCATCAGCGCCGCCGGGTCAACCTCATTTCTCGCTGGGACCGGCGGCGTTCCGGGCGGCCGGGAAGCGGGGGCGTGGATCAGATCGGAGACACCTACCGATACGGAGATGTTGTCGATCGGGCCGTCGATGGCGAACATCTTGGAGTTCTACGGGCACAGGGAGGTGCTGGGCATCTCGGTCAGCCCGAACCCACTGCACCGCAACCCGGCGTACACGCCGGTGAGCAACCCTGACCTGATGCTGCGCACCGGCCAGGTCCAGTACATCGTTTGGGACGCCTATTCGGCAGCGCGGAGCCCGTTCTTCTCCAGGAGGCTCATGACCTATGTCAGGCGGTATCGCGGGAGCGCTGTCTATACCGGCACGGTGCGGGTCGCCACCAGGGACGGCACAACACTCCGGCCGGTCATCGTCATCTATCAAGTGCGGCCATGACCAGGTCCAGGACGGCCGCCGCGACTGGCGCGATCGCGCTGGGCCTGCTGCTAGCTGCGGCTCAACCCGGTTCGGCGGTCGCCGCGCCCAGCGTGCCTGGCCAAAGCGGCGTGCCCGCCGGCCGCGACGCGTCGAGCCCGCCAGGGAAGACGTCAGCAGGGGGGACAGGGTCGCGCACGACGACGACGCCGATCAAGCATTTCATAGTACTGTTGCAGGAAAATCATACTTTTGATAACTATTTCGGTACGTACCCGGGTGCCGACGGGATTCCGCGCAAGGCGTGTATGCCAGTCAACCCGGCCAACGGTCCCAGGCCCTGCGTGCGGCCCTTCCATATCGGCAACCGCTCCATCGTCGATCTTGACCATAGCGAATTGTCGGCCCGCCATGACCTGAATCGCGGCCGGATGGATGGTTTCGTCGCGGCGCAGCGCTTGCGCAGCGTCTACCCCAGGCAGGCCATGGGCTATTACGACGGCCGCGAACTGCCCTTCTACTGGAATATGGCCGACCGGTACGTCTTGTTCGACCATTTCTTCAGCTCCGCTCTGGGCGGCAGCTTCATCAACCACGTCTACTGGACGGCCGCAGGCGTCGGCAACGCCACCGATTCGGTACCGCACACCGGCCTTAAAATCACCACGATCTTCGACCGGCTTCAGCAGGCGGGAGTTTCGTGGAAGTTCTACGTGCAGAACTACGACCCGTCGATCAGCTACCGCACGCTCCGCCGCCTGCCGAATCCCAACCGGGCCTCTCAGGCCGTCTGGGATCCGCTCCTCGATATTCCGCGCTTCCTCAATAAGCCTGAGCTCAATTCACATATTGCCGATCTCAGCGAGTACTACCGGGACCTGCGTGATCGCACCTTGCCGAGTGTCGCCTACATCGTGCCATCGGGGGCCAGCGAGCATCCGCCGGGCAGCCTTGCCACTGGACAACGGTTCGTCAGAGGTCTGGTGAACGTCCTGATGGCGAGTGATGCATGGAATTCCTCGGCGTTCGTGATGGCCTACGACGACTGGGGCGGCTGGTACGACCACGTGCGCCCGCCACACCGCGATGCGCATGGTGATGGCTTCCGGGTTCCTGCGATGCTGGTCAGCCCCTATGCGCGCGAGCACGTGATCATCCATACCAGCCTGGACTTCACCTCGATGCTGAAGTTCATTGAGCAGAACTGGAGGATTCGCCCGCTTACCAAGCTCGACAAAACGGCCGGCAGCCTAAGCGGGGCGTTTGACTTCAGCAAGCCCGGCAGGGCGCCCGACATCATTCCGCTCCTGCGCGCGGCGCCGCCCAAGCTCGTGAATGCGGGGAGGGACCCGCTGCTGTACGGCCTGTACGGGATCGGGGTCACCTTCGCCCTGGGCGTGGTGTTCTTCGCATGGAAGACGTCCCGCCGGCGCCTTGCTGTCGTCCCTCCGGGCGGTGGCCCGATATGAGAGCGATCAGGCTGATAGGTGCGGCTGGAGTCGTCTCCGCAGGCAGCGTCCTCCTCAGCATCTGCCCGGCGCTCGCTGCGGCCGGTCAGCCCGCTCGGGCTCCGGGCGCTGCCATCCTGCGGGTCAGTACGGTCCCTGTCGTGCCGGAGGCCCAGGTCGTACTCGACGGCGTCGCCCGCCTGACCAGCGCCACCGGTTCGGTGACGATCAGCACATTCGCCGGAAGGCACAAAATCACCATCCTGCCGCCCCGCCTGCATCGGGCGGGCACCGCCGTGCGGTTCAGCCGGTGGCTGGATGGCATCGCCCTGGCCAGTCGGCCCATCTATCTGCACCAGGGCCTGAATGACGAGCAGGCTGGATTTCAGGTGTCCCACCCGATCAGCGTCCGCTTTAGCAACGGAGCCGGCCGGCCTGTGCCGCTCTCGGCCGTGAAACGCATCACCATGGCGAACAGCCTCGGCCAGCGCTACACGTTCGCGCCCGACCAGCCGCCGGACAAGCTGCCGGCCAACCGCATCGTGCGGGACCGGTTCGGCTTGTTTGCGCTGCCCATCCGCTATTCGGTCCGCGACGTCATGTTCGGTGGCGCCAACGTCGTGTACGGAGGCAGCCAGAGCTTCTTCGTCCACGAACACCGCACCTGGACTGTCAGGCTGCTGCTCTTCCCGATGCGCATCGAAGTGCGCGACGCTCTGTTCGGCTTCGGAGTGGGCAGTGCCGTGCGGGTCCGACTGGTCGGCGGTTCCAGCCGAACCGTCAGGCTGGGATCCGGTCACGCCGTCACGCTTAGCGGCATGCCCCGCGCGACCTATGACCTGGTCGCCACGGGTCCTGGCATCGGACTGTCGTCACCGGCGACCTTGACCAAGCCGCTTGTCGCCAGGCTGCTGCTGCTGAGCTGGGTTGACTTTGCCGCGGTAGGAGCGTTCGCTCTGCTGTTCGTTGTCGGGCTGCCCCTCGTCGGCGGCCGGATCAAACGGCGAAAAGACGGCACCCGACTGCCAGCCTGGCACGTGGGTCATCCGGCCGAACATCCCGATCATCATGACGAGCCGGTGGCCGTTCAGCAGGACGAGGCCCAGGAGCCAGTGGCCGCAGACCAGAGCGCATCCTGGCAGGACGCTCAGTTCGGTGCAGCGTCCGAGGACAAAGATGTTGCGGCCGCGAGCGAGTCAGCAGCCTCCGGCTGCGCTGAGGTCGCGGGTGACTCATCGGCTGCGGACGAGGCATCGGTCGTCGGCAATGTGGTGGTTACGGATGACTCAGTCGGTGTCGGCGCTGAGTCGAAGGCAGAGCCGCATGAAGCGCAGGCTGATCTCGTCCCTCCCGAGTCGGATTCCATCATCAAGGAAAACGCGAACTATGATGTGCTTGAGCTGATCCCCAGATCCGATGTCGCCTCCGGACTGAGCTGGGCGGCCGCTACCGATCCTCGCGCCGCAGCGGGCACCTGGCGCCGCAACGGCGGTCAGCATGTCCATGCTGCATCAGCTACAGTCCCGCCCGGCGGGTCGGCCAACGATGCCGTGGCACACTCAGGCATAGAGGCCACCCGGTGGTCTGCTGACGGCGCGCGGCCAGGTGACCACAGCGTCAACGGGAGTCAAGACAACGGGAGTCAAGACCTCGTCCCGAATGACCTCGTCCCGAATGGCCTCGCCCCGGATGATCAGGCGGTGACCTCCCCGTCGGCATTTAGCGAGGAAGAGGTGAAATCGACGGCCCGGTTGGCGTGGGAACGCTGGTCAGAGCGGGAACGGGGGACGACGTGAGCGCGTCGCGCTCGTCGCGCCGCCGGGTCGGCAAGACGGCATTGGCTGCCATCGCACTTCCGATGATGACGCTGCTGCTCGGTGTCATCGCGCCGTCAGTTCAGGGCGCACCTGTCAGCCAGTCTCCGAGTCCGTCACCCAGCGCGTCGGCCACTCTCTCGCCGGCGCACTCACAAGGTAGCTCCGGCCAGCCAGCGGCTGGGTCGGCGCGCCAGATCCCGCTGCTCGCGTACTTCTATATCTGGTTCAATCCAAGCTCGTGGAATCGCCTGAAGAAGGACTACCCGCTGATCGGGCGCTATTCCTCGAGTGACGTGAGCATTATGCGTCAGCAGGTCAAGATGGCCAAGCAGGCGGGCATTACCGGGTTCCTTGTGAGCTGGAAGAACACGCCCGTCCTTAACAGCCGACTTGCGGCTTTGCGCTCGGTCGCGGCGGCCGCCGGCTTTAAGCTCGGAATCGTCATCGAGGGGCGTGACTTCTATGGCAGCCCGATCTCGATGCGCAATGTCCGTCAGAGTTTCGACTATCTCGCGATGCACTATGGCTCTGATCCCGTCTTCAACATCTTCGGTAAGCCCCTGGTGTCGTGGTCAGGGACGTGGCTGTTCAGTACGCAGCAGCTCACGTCGATCAGCAAGGCCTACGGCTCGAAGCTGAACATCGTGGCCACCGAGAAGCAGCCATCTGACTATCAGCTCATCGCCAAGCTCTTTCGCGGAGATGCCTATTACTGGTCCTCAGCAGACCCACGGCGCACTCCAGGCTACGCGAGCAAGCTTGCTCAGTTCTCCAAGGTGGTGCACCAGCACCACGGCTTGTGGATCGCTCCGGCCGCACCCGGCTTCGACGCGAGACTGCTTGGCGGCGTCAGGGATATCAGGCGCCAGCGCGGCCAGACCTTGCGGCTGGAACTCAACGCAGCGATCGCCTCCTCGCCGGACGCAGTTGGCCTGATCAGCTGGAATGAGTACAGCGAGAACAGCGAGATCGAACCTAGCCAGGAATACGGGGGCACTGCCCTCAAGATCATTGCTGCCGTTGAGCACGCCAGGGCCCCCGTTGTGCAGAACTTCAACTCCAGTGACCCGGCCGGTTTCCACGCCGGGCCCAGTCAGCTTGTGATCCTTTGCGTCTTTCTCCTGCTGCTCGGCGGCAGCGTCGCGACCGTAGTCAGGAGACGGTGAGTGCAATGAGCGCAGGTGTTTCTTCCCGCCTCGTCGTCCTGCGGCGACCTCGCGCGGCCCTCATCGCCGCGGGCCTGGTCGCAGGCGGCGTGGCATGGGCGGCCCTGCCAGCGGCAGCCGCCGGATCATGCTCGACGAG
>DASWGE010000465.1:0-9853 GCA_036393895.1 Streptosporangiaceae bacterium
GCCGCTCCAGGCTGGTACCAGTAGCCTTCATCGGCAGATTCGCTTCTAATCCGGTCTTGACGCACATGGGGGCGGTTCGGTGTAACATGCTTACCGGTGCTCTGGTCCCCCGCTGGGGCACCGTTGCCGGCGTTCCGGGCCCCCGTCGGAGCGCCGATGAATGCGACGCCGGGTGGTTTGCCCCCGTAGCCACCCGGCGTCGCCCTTTTTGCCCTCTGGCTCGCATCCTGCCGAACGGGCGCAACCCATTCCGGCCATTGCCGAACTGGGCTATTCGGTCTTGCGGAACTGGGCGATCGCGATCTCCATCATCGCCAGCCCCATGACAGCGACGATTCCCAGTGACAGCCAGACAGGGACAGGCCACCCACCCCAGGTGAGGCCGGGAGCTAGCAGGTGCTGTGCGGAGGCGGGAACGCTCAGGTGGCTAAATACCGCGTGCCGCATCGGGCCGACCACGTAAGTGAGCGGGTCGATCCTGGTCAGGATCGTGAGCCAGCTTGGCAGGCCGCTCAGCGGGTAGAGCGCTCCGGACAAGAAGAACAACGGCATGACCAGCATCTGGGTAAGGGCCATGAACGCCTGGAATTGGGTAATCCTGGCCGCCATCATGACGCCGAACGCCGTGAGCGTGAACGACAGCAACAGCAGCTCGCCCACGAGGGCAAGCAGCAGGACGGGGTTGTAAGGCACGTGCGCGAAGCCTGCCAGCGCCAGGAAGATGATGCCCTGGAAGGTGGCTATCGTTGCGCCGCCCAGGCATTTGCCGATAACGATGGATGCCCTGCTGACCGGTGCCACGAGCATCTCGCGCAGGAAACCGAACTCGCGGTCCCACACGATCGAGCCAGCCGAGAAGATCGACGTGAATAGCACCGACATCGCGAGCACGCCGGGATAAATAAATGTCTTGAAATCCACGCCCGGGGGCATGCCGCGTCGAGCCAGCGTGGACAGACCCGTGCCCAGGATGAACAGGAACAGAACGGGCTGGACCAGCGAGGTCACAGCCCTGAGCCGGTCTGACCTGAATCTGATCAGCTCGCGCCGCCATACGATGCTGATGGCCCTGAGGTCGTGCCTCCGCCCGCCAGCCGGCCCGGCGACCCTGATCGAATCGACGACTGCCGATTCCGCGGCCGGGGTGACGGTATCGGTGACCATGGTCATCGCCTCCCTCGCATGTGCGCCGCCATCTGGCGCATCGGATCGGTGCCAGACGCCTCGGCGTCGCGGATGGTCTTGCCCGTGTAGGACATGAAGACGTCGTCGAGCGACGGCCTGGACACGCTGACCGATCTGATCGGGACCCCGAGCTCGGTGAAGAGCCTGGGCACGAACTGCTCGCCCCCGGCGACCGAGAAGGTCAGCGCGCCGTCGTGTACGGCGGCCTCGATGCCGAAATTGGCGGCCAGCGCGACGATCGCGGCCTGGTCGTCGGCAGTGTGGATCTGCACCCTGTCCTTGCCCACGCTGGCCTTGAGCGCCTCTGGCGTATCGATGGCCACGATCTTCCCGTGGTCGATGATCGCGATCCGGTCGCAATGCTCGGCCTCGTCCATGTAGTGCGTCGTGAGGAAGATGGTGATGTCCTCACGTGCCTTCAGCTCGTTGATATAGGCCCAGATCGACAACCTGGTCTGCGGATCCAGGCCGACGGTCGGCTCATCGAGGAACAGCACGTGCGGGGCATGCAGCAGGCCGCGGGCTATCTCCAGCCTTCGCTGCATGCCCCCGGAGTACGTACTGACCAGGCCGTCCTTTCGGTCCCACAGCCCGACCATGTCGAGCACCTGCCGCATCCGCGGCTGCACCGCCTCCTTGGGCACGCCGTACAGTTCGGCGTGAAAGCGCAGGTTCTGCTCGGCGGTCAGATAGCCGTCCAGCGTGGTGCCCTGGAAGACCAGCCCGATATTGCGCCTGACCGCGTCACGCTGGGTCGCCGTGTCAAAACTCGCCACTGTGGCCGTGCCCGATGTGGCCTTGGCCAGCGTGCACAAAATCTTGATTGTCGTGGTCTTTCCCGCGCCGTTCGGTCCGAGAAATCCAAATGTCTCGCCTGCGTGCACGGCGAGGTCGATGCCGCGCACTGCCTCGACCTCGCCGTACCGTTTGGTCAGCGCGGACACCGCGATGACGGGGGGCCGATTGCCGTCGTGGTCGCCATCGGCCTGCGATGCGCTCCGCTGACCGGTGCTCGTGCTTGCTCGCGTGCTCACCGGCAACTCCTCACTCCGCCCCCGGTCGTGAGCCTAGTCACGGCCAGGAACCTCATCAGCCGGCACGTCCTCGGGCTCCTCACCCCCAGCCTGCGCGTCCGCTTCTTCTTCCTCGGCCAGAATCCGGTAAAGGGACCTGCGGGTCTGCGCCAGGATCTTGCGCGCCTGGGCCATCTGAGGTTCTGTGCCCGCGCTCAGCACGCCGAAGGCGGCGACGTGCACCTGGCGCACCAGCGAGTGCAGGTCGGCTGCCGCGCTGGCGGCATCGCCTGACACGGCCGACCACGGAGCCTTCAGCTCGTCGGCATGCTCAGCCACGTAGCTGCGGCCAGCCTCGCTGAGCGCATAGGCGCGCCGTTCCCCGGCGGTTGCCTGCAGCACGATCAGGCCCTCGTCCTCCAGCTGCGCGAGCGCCGGATACACCGACCCGGGGCTTGGCCGCCAGAGGCCGCCGCTGCGATCGCTGATCTGCTGGATGATCTGGTAACCGTTCATCGGCTCCTCGGCGAGCAGCGCGAGCGCTGCGGCGCGCACATCGCCGCGCTTTGCCCGGCCACCTCGCCGGCCATAGCCGCGCGACCGGGGCCCGAAGCCAGGCGGGCCGCCGTGGAAGCCAGGGCCACCGCGGAACTCGGGGCCAAAGTCGGCGCCGAAGCCGCCGCGGCCGCCGAACTCCGCCCGCTCTGGGCGCTCGGGACGCCCAGGCCGCTCGCGCCGTCCGGGCCGTCCGGGGCGCATGGGCATGCCTGGCTCCTCTGCTCCCTGATCGAAGCCTGGCGGACCGAACCTCGCCCTGAACCGCCTGCCGCCGTGATGCCGGTGCGGATGCCCGCCCCGGTGCTCGTTGAATTCGTGGCTGTTTGTCTGTCGCTCGTTCATTTGAGCCTCCTGTGAGAATTTCTTGATAGCTCAAAGATATATCGTTACAGGATCGCTGGCAAGACCTGCGGGTTCCGAAATTGGTGGGCGCGCCGCAGCGGCTCTCTGATGGGCCGTCCTGCGCCAACTGCCCAGGGTTGCCTGATCAGGCGTTTCGACGTTTGGCGTCCTGCCAGCGCTCGGTCAGCGCCAGCAGGCGGTCGGCAGCCGGTCCGAGTTGCTGACCGCTGCCGACGGCCACGCCGAGCATGAACGCGGTGACGGGCGCAGCTGGCCTGTCCACCTGGTGCGCGACCTCCCTGGCGAGATCGAGAATCACACGCTCGTCCACGAGCGACTGCTGTACGCCGAGTTCAGCGCAGGCAGCGCTGATCCACGCCTGCAGCGTGCTCATCGGCTGCCCTGCCTTTCGGTTAGCGGGTTCTCCTGCGCGGCCAGGGCAAGCGCCGCGGCCACGTCTTCCGCCGTGTCGAGGTCTAGCCAGGCCGGTGGCTGGCCAGCGACGGCGCTGTTCGTTACCACGGTCGGCCGCAGCGGACCGAGCAGGCCGCCCAGCGAGTCGCCCTGGTAACAGGCAAGCGCCGATCGCAAGGTAGCCGTGCGCCAGCAGCTGGCTAGCCACTGCGAGCGGCCTTGGCCGTCCACCAGCATAGATCCGGTGGTCGCACCATCCCCTGCCGTGAGCAACGCCCGCACGTGACTGTCGCGCAGGAATGGCAGGTCCGCGGCCAGCAAGACCAGCCGAGGCTGGGTAATGAGTTCAACTCCCGCGCGGAGCGCCGGAACCGGGCCCGCGCCGGGCGGCTGCTCGCTCGTGAACTCGATGGAAAGGTCAGCGGTGCCCTCCCGCTGCGGGCCGCCATCAAGCAGCTCAGCGATCAGGTTCGGCCTTGGCGGCCCGACTATGACGACCCGGCAGGCCCCTGCCCCGATGGCAGCGCTGGCCACGGACGCCAGTATCGAACGTCCGGAGATTCTGATGCCTGGCTTGTCGGCGCCGCCGAGCCGGCTTGCTCGGCCCCCTGCCAGCACCACAGCAGCGATCGGCCCGGACTTGTGCGATCCAGCTGTGCGTGCAGTTTGCACAGGTCAGCCGCCGATGGCCGACATCGGCCTGGCCGGCTGGAGGAAGCCGGGGTCATTGATGCCGTGCCCTGGCAGTTTCGAGGCGACCGCGCGGCGCCACCTGTCGGCCAGGTCGTCATCATCGGCGCCCGCGCGCAGCGACGTGCGCAAGTCGCTCTCTTCCCTGGCGAACAGGCAGTTCCGTACCTGGCCGTCGGCGGTCAGTCTGACGCGGTCGCAGGAACCGCAGAACGGCCTGGTGACCGAGCCGATCACGCCAACCCTGGCGGGTCCCCCGTCAATCAGGAACGTCTCGGCCGGAGCAGAGCCGCGTACTTCGGGTTCGTCAGGCGTCAGCGAGAACTTCGCGGACAGCGCCTCCAGGATCTCGTCGGCGGTCACCATGTTCTCCCGGCGCCAGCCATGCTGGGCGTCGAGCGGCATCTGCTCGATGAACCTCATCTGGTAACCGCGGTCGAGGCAGAACAGCAGCAGGTCGACAGCCTCATGATCGTTGAGGCCGCGCATCAGGACCGCGTTGACCTTGACGGGTGCCAGTCCGGTCCCGGCCGCGGCGGCTAGCCCGGCGAGCACATCAGCGAGCCGGTCCCGCCTGGCGAGCCGCACGAATGTCTGCGGGTCCAGGGTGTCGAGCGAGACATTGACACGGTCGAGTCCTGCCTCATGCAACGGGCCGGCCAGCCTCGCCAGCCCGATGCCGTTGGTCGTCATCGAGATCTCCGGGCGTGGCACGAGGGCGGCTGTCCTGGCGATGATGCCGGCCAGGCCGCGCCGCAGGATGGGCTCACCGCCGGTGAACCGGACCTCGGTAATAGCGAGCCGCTGCACGGCGATCGTGAGCAGCCTGATCAGCTCGTCGTCGGTGAGTTGGTCAGCCCCCGGCAGCCAGTCCAGGCCCTCGGGCGGCATGCAGTAGCTGCACCGCAGATTGCACCGGTCCGTCAGCGACACACGCAGGTCCGTGGCCACGCGGCCATATTTGTCGGCGAGCACGACCTACCACCTCCTGCAGCTGAGTCGCTTTCACGCTGGCTAAGCCTACGTCTCGGTTCGCACGCGAAGCCTAACCCGTACCTACCAACAAGCCATTGCGGGGCCGATTCGTTCCCAGCAGGCAACCTGATCACAGAGGATGAGATCCATGACCGTGACCGGCGCGATCTGGCGCGAGCAACTAACTTCCGATCAGCGGGCCATGCTGGGCCGCGGCGCAGGCACAATCGCCAACCCGCGCCCTGATGTTCTGGTCATCGGCGGCGGGATTCTCGGCGTGGCCGTCGCCGCATCGGCGCACGACGCCGGGCTCGGATCGGTGCAACTGGTCGAGGCCGGACGGCTGGGCGCCGGCGCCACCGGCGGTGCTACCGGGCTTCTGATCCCCGAACCCCACCAGTGGAGCGACCCGGAGACATTTGTCGACATGGAGCGCGCCAGCCTGGAGCGATGGCGCTACCTCGAGCAGGTCACGCCCGGCGGCCTCGGCCTGGTCGAACTTGACTGGATCGGCCTGGCTCCCGACCCTGGCGGCCTGGCCGCGCATCAGCCCGAGAACGTGGAGTGGCTCGACGCGGCCAAGATCGCCGCTCTGGTCCCCGGCCTGGCCTGGCACCTGGGCGGTGCGCTGATCCGGCATCAGGCCAGGGTCAACCCGCTGCGCGCCCTTGTCGGTCTTGCCGACGGGCTGCCGGCGGTGGGCACCGGCGTGGCCGCCACGGCGGTGACGATCCGCGGGGAGCGGATTGAGTCGGTCACCACATCGGCGGGCGAGATCAGCGCGGGTGCCGTGGTCTTCGCGACAGGGCAGCCGCCGGTCATCGACGGGCTGGAGATCGACATCCCCGCCGACCGCGTCAAGGGGCACCTGATCGTGACCGAGCCGGCCAGTGTGCACCTGCCGTGCACGGTCGCGCCGGTCGCGACGCCGCTCGAAGACGGCAGGCTGCTCGCTGGCGGCACGTTCGACTACGGCGACGAGAGTCCACTGGTGCGCGAAGAAGTCGTGGACACGATCATGGGAGGCCTGCGCGCGGCGTTGCCCGGTGTCCGTGATGTGGGTGTTTCTCACCAGTGGTGCTGCTTCAGGCCCAGGCATCCGGATCGTCGGCCGGTCATCGACCGGGTTCCCGGTCTGCGCAACGCGTGGCTTACCTCTGGTCATTTCAGGACCGGGATACTCAACGCGCCGGCCACGGGCCTGGCGATCACCCGCTGGATCTCCGCGGACAAGCCGCCGCCCGAGGCCAGGGCGTGGAGCGCCGCCCGGTTCGCCAGCCGAAGCGCAGAGGATTAGAAGCGCGCGCTCCTAGCCGCGGATCCTCCTGCGGTCATCAGGCAGCCGCTGGGTGAGCCGCAGCCGGTCCAGGTGCTCGAGCAGCGGGATGACGGTTCGCCGCGTCGAGCCGAGCGCTACCCGAGCTGCTGCCGCCGTGAACGGCTGGTCAAGCCCGGCCAGGATCTGAGCCGCGCGCTCCCCCGCGCCTGGCGCCAGCACGATCTGGTCAGTCAGCCGCAATAGCGCTCCGTGCCTGGCCGCCGCGGCCAGATCCCGCTTTTCGAGGCCAAGCTCGCTGAGCCTGGTGGCGTCAGGGGCGTCGAACGGACGGTCGGCCAGGTCGGCGAGGAGCGAGGCGACCGAGGCGGCCAGAGCCGGAGGAAGGCTGTCGGGCCGCGTGCCGACCGTCAGCACGCCGGCGGTGGCGGTCACCGAAGGCGCCGCCGACGCAAGCGCGAGTACCAGCCGCCGGTCGGGCAGCCGCAGCGCCTCGCGCGCGGCCTCCACTGGCAGGCCAGGAGCGAGCGGTTCACGCTCGGCGTGCTCGGCCACGATGGCGCCCAGCCTGGCGGCCAGACCAGCCCAGTGGTCAGAGTCGGCGAGCCAGCCAGCGGCGACCGGTTCTGGCTGATCGGTCACTCCCATCGCCGTCAAATCGGCCGCTGCGGCCAGCCCGCGCCGCCTGACGAGGTCGGCCGCGGCAGGCCGGTTGGGCCAGGCCGCGAGCTCGGCCGCCGCGGCGGTTGCCGCGCCGCGGCGGGTCAGTGGCGGAGGATCGACGTCGAGCACGACCGCGCCGAATAGGCCGGGCCAGATGTCGCGGCCGCCGTCGGGATCGGCTTGCTCGCGGGACGCGCCAGGATCGCGCAGCAGCACCCGCTCGGCGACGTGCAGCGGCAGCGGGTCGCGGAGCGTCAGCCTCGCAACTGCGCCGCCGAGCATCCTGACCTTGGCCTGGGTTCTGGCCGAACCGACATGCACGGTGATCAGCCTGGGCGGCCCGTTCTCGCTCACCTGGCTGATCCGCACGTCGACCTGTCTGGCGAGCCGCCAGCGGCCGGGCTGCACCAGCGCCATCCCCCTGGCCAGCTGGGTCCGGTCGATCCCGCGCAGGTTCAGCGCTGCCCGCGCGACACCGGTGAGCTCGGTGGCGTTCTCGCCGAGCGTCTGCAGTGCGCGCACCTTGACCGGTCGCACCGCCGGCATGAGAAGCAACTCGTCGCCGCGGCGTACTGTGCCGGCCGGCAATGTGCCGGTCACCACGGTGCCGCTGCCCGTGATGCTGAAGGCTCGGTCCACCCAGATCCTGACCGGCGCCTTCGGATCGGCGGGGGGCAGCTGGCCGGCGAGTTCGCCCAGGGCGCCGATGAGCTCAGGCAGGCCGGCGCCGGTGATGGCGCTGACTGCGACGGCTCGCACGTCCCCCAGGCTTGACCTGCGGATCTGGGCAGTCGCCTGTGCGATGGCCCGGCTCGGATCGGCCAGGTCGGCGCGGGTGACCACGAGCACTCCGCGGGAAATACCGAGCGCGTCGATCGCGGCTAGATGCTCGGCCGACTGCGGCATCCAGCCGCCGTCGGCCGCCACGACGAAGAGTACGGCGGGGACTGGGCCTACTCCGGCGAGCATGTTCGGCACGAACCTGGAGTGCCCAGGCACGTCGACGAAGGCCAGCCGCTCCCCCGAGGCCAGCGTCATCCAGGCATAGCCGAGGTCGATGGTCATGCCGCGCCGCTTCTCCTCGGCCCAGCGATCGGGTTCCATCCCGGTCAGCGCGCGCAGCAGTGCCGACTTGCCGTGATCCACATGGCCGGCGGTCGCGATGACGTGCATCGCTCAGCCCGCCCGGCCGGCGACCGCCAGCACGGCCGCCGCCAGGGTCTCGTCGTCGGCCGCCGCCACCGCGTACAGGTCAAGCAGCAGCCTTCCATCGGTGACCCGCCCCGCGACGGCAGGCCGCTGGCCTGCCCGCACCTGCTCGCTGTTCCGCAGCGGACCTGCGAGCGAGTCCGGCAGGCTGACCGCAGCGCTGGGCAGCGCCACGCCAGGGGCACCTCCGCCGCCCACCGCGGCGGTACTGTCCACCGCAATCGCGTCGACCCCGGCCGCGGCCAGCACAGCCGCGAGCCGCTGTGCTCGCGTGGCCAGCAGGCCGGCGTCGACGGACAAGGCCTGCAGCACCGGCGCTGGCGGTCCGGCCAGCGTTGCCTCAAGCGCAGCGACGGTGAGCTTGTCGACCCGCAATGCCCGTGCGAGCGGGTGCCTGGCCAGCTGCCTGACCAGGTCGGCGCGGCCTAGCAGCAAGCCTGCCTGCGGGCCGCCGAGCAGCTTGTCGCCGCTCGCGGTCACCAGTGCGGCACCAGCGCGGAGCCAGGTCGCCGCGTCAGGCTCGTCGGGCAGTGCGGGATGGGGCGAGAGCAGCCCCGATCCGATGTCGCCGACCACGGGGACGCCGAGCCCGGCGAGCTCGTCAATGCCGGCGCTGGCCGTGAACCCGTCGATCCGGTAGTTAGACGGGTGGACCTTCAGCACGAACCCGGTTCGCGGTCCGATAGCCGCCGCGTAGTCCGCCCCGGACGTCCGGTTGGTGCTGCCGACCTCGCGAATCTTCGCTCCGGTGCTCTCCAGCAACTCGGGCAGCCTGAAGCCGTCGCCGATCTCGATCAGCTCGCCTCTGCTGACGATAATCTCGCGGCCGGCCGCCAGCGCGGTGGCCGCGAGCACGAGCGCGGCCGCGTTGTTGTTGACCACATGCACGGCCTGCGCGTCCGGCACCGCCCTGGCCAGTGCCGCCAGCATCGCCGCGCCGCGTCGGCCGCGAGCGCCCGTCGCCAGGTCGAACTCAAGATCGGTGCATCCCGCGGCGGCGCTAAGGGCCTCGCGGGCCGCGGTCGACAGCGGCGCCCGGCCGAGGTTGGTGTGCAACAGGACGCCGGTGGCGTTGACCGTGGGCGTCAGGCTGGCCGCGAGCCGCGGCAGCCCGGTCACGGCCGCTGCCGCCACTTCGTCAGGCTGGATCTGGCCATCCCTGGCTCGCTGCTGTGCGCGGTGCACCGCCTCTCGCACCAGCGGCCGGCCAAGCCGCAGTTCTGCCGCCGCCAGCCGCGGATCGGCCAGGACGGCATCGGTGCGCGGCACCAGCCTGCGGGCGTCCTCCACGACCGCGACCATACCTCGCGGCAGGGATACGCTGGTACCTTAGCCAGCCGCTGCCGGCTAAGTACCGGCCATCAGCCGGCCGAGGCGCCTGGGCGAAACCACGCGCGTCCTGGACTCGTTGGGCCCATCATGCGTCCCGATGTGCCAGGCTTGATCCACTGATGCGAAGAAGGTGAACGAACATGGCTGATGACGTGCAGACACCGCGAAGCAGGGGCAGCCTGTGCGGACTCGCGCT
>DASWGE010000466.1:0-2135 GCA_036393895.1 Streptosporangiaceae bacterium
ATCCAGCGTCTCTTCTGGTGTCAACGAATGAGGTGGGCGGTATGAGCGAATGGAACGCGATGACCTACGAGGGGAAGGACACCATCCTTCGCGTCGTACGTGAGCAGGCCGAGCAGATGTTCGCCCTGGCTGAGCAGCCCGATGCCTGGCACGACCAGACGGCGTGCGAGAGCTGGGAGGTCAGGGACATCATCGGTCACCTCGTCGACACCATGGAGGGTTATTTCAAGGCCTTCGAAATAGCCAAGTCAGGCGCCACGCCGGAGAACGCCTACGGCCTGCTCGGGATGCACGAGCGCGCCGGTGACTCGGCCCGTGCGTTCCGGGAGCTGTCGCAGCCGGAGATGATGGCGAGGGTCCGCAAGGATCTCGACCAGATGATGGCCATACTCGCGCCCCTCACCGCCGAAGAGTGGACGACGATGATCGTCCCGCACTTCTACATGGGCCCGGTGCCCGCCTTCATCTACGCGGCCGGCCAGCTGATGGACTACGGGGTCCACACCTGGGACATTCGCGAGGGCCAGGGCAAGGCGCACGCACTTGGATCCGAGGCGGCCGACCTCCTGGTCCCGTTCATGTTCATCATCTGGCAGTCGACGATCAAGCCGAACGCCGACCGTACCCCGCTTACGATCGGCATCGACGTGACGACCGGCCACAATGCCGGGACGACCAGGGTCACAGTGAACGAGAACGGCATGAGCTACGAGCCGGGCAGCGTCGATGACCTGCCGGCGGTGATCGAGTTCGACGCTGGCAGCATGGTGCTGACCGCGTTCGGCCGGATCAGGGCCGGCACGACCCGTGGCGACCAGGCCCTGGCCGACCGGTTCCTGAACCTCTTCCACTGGATCTGAGCGGAGTCCCGCGATCTGCGCGGCGTGGCGCAGGCTCCTGCCAGCTAGCCGGCCTCGGCGTCGTACTCCCCCGGCTGATGGCCGGCCGGCAGCCGGTGCTTGGCGATCCGCGCTGTCGGTGTCCGCGGCAGCGCGTCGAGCAGCTGCCAGAACCTCGGCACCTTGAACGCCGACAGTCGTTCGGCCGCATAGACCCGCAGTTCGCGCACGTCAATTTCGGCACCGGGCATTGGCGCGACGAACGCCTTGATCTCCTCTTCGGTCAGGTCGGAAGCGACGCCGACAACCGCGGACTCGAGCACCGCGGGATGCGAGTCGAGCACCTCCTCGACCTCGAGCGGCGACAGGTTCTCGCCGCGGCGGCGCAGGACCTCCTTGCGCCTGCCTACGAAGGTGTACGTGCCGTCAGCGTTGACGGTGACCAGGTCTCCGGTATGCAGCCAGCCGTCGGCGGTCTTGGCCGCCAACGTCTCCTCGGGCATGCCCCAGTACCCGGGTGTGATCACCGGGTTACGCAACAGGATCTCGCCGGTCTCCCCAGGTCCGAGCTCGGCATCGGCGGAGGCCCCTGGCTCGCCGTCGGCGGAGGCCCCTGGCTCGCCGTCGGCATTCCCCGGCTTCACCACCTTGGCTTCGTTGATCGTGCCCAGGTACGGATGCTGGCGCGCGCTGCCGAGCGTGCCGAACGGCCGCCGCCCGTGCGGCCAGACCAGGCCGTACGGCGACTCGGACATGGCATAGCCGACCACAATCCGGATGCCGAACCGCTGCTCGATCTGTTCCTGCCGTTCCCGCTCGGGGGCCGGCCCGGCGTAGCACAGGCGCAGCGGGTTGTCGGCGTCGTCCGGCCGCGCGGCCTGCCGCATCAGGATCTCGAGCATCGCCCCGATGGCGTTGAACTCGGTGGCGCCGTGCCGCCGCGCGGTGTCGAGGAATCCGCTCGCGGAGAACCGTGGCACCAGCACCAGGCCGGCGCCGCAGGCGAGCGAGCCGAGCGCGGAGTAGATCGGCGCATTGATATGAAACAGCGGCAACGACGTCATCAGCCGGTCGGCCGCAGTCAGCTCCATCCAGAACGGGAACCCCTCGGCCGCGAGCGCGTACGCGCGGTGCGTCTGCATGACCAGCTTCGATCGGCCGGTCGTGCCCGATGTCGGGATCAGCACCGCCAGGTCGTCGGGCCGCACCCTGGCGGCTGGCAAGGAGCGCGGCGGCTGGCACGGCCGGCCAGCCGCGAGATCATTCACGTCGATAATGGCTCGCACGGCCCCGCCA
>DASWGE010000467.1:0-3632 GCA_036393895.1 Streptosporangiaceae bacterium
GTGATCCAGGCCGATGGCGAGCTGGCCGGAACGGGGCCGGCCGACCCGGCCGGAGGCCGTTCGGGCCATGTGGGCAACTCGCTGGCCGACTCGGGCCTGCCATCTTCCACAGGCCTGCCGCCAGGCTGGTGGCCGCCTGCCAACGGCGAGTCGGCCGGTGCAGCTCCTGGCGGCAGGCTGGGCCTTCCGCTGCCCGGCGATGGCTCGCTCGGTCCGGCAGCCGGCGGCGGCCTCGCGGCTAGGGGGGCCAGGTAAGAGCTCGCGGGCTCGTCACTGGGCGCTGATGGCGCCGGCGCGCCGCTGGCCGCTGACGGCACCTGCTCTTCGGGGGCCTCGGATCGCGCGTGTTCGCCTAGCGCCCCAGGGCTTGCCGGATCATCAGGACCGCCGTCCGGTGCCGACGGAAATGCCGGCCGGCCGTTCCTAATGGCCCGGAAGGCGGATGCGGTGACGAACAGGGCCAGCGCAACCGCGAAGACGGCCAGCGCGAAAGTCCCGAAGTTGGTCGGATGGACGATGATGACCAGCGGGTAGGCGGGCAGCGGGTGGCCCGCAAGCGGCGAGCCTCTCGGCGAGACCAAGGTGAGCCGGATCTTGCCTTGCTTCGCCTGGACATGGACAGTCAGCGTGACCGCTGACGAGAAATTTCCAGGAGGGATCGTGATCCGAGTCAGGCCTCGGCCGCTTACCTCGGCGTGGTTCGCCTGCACTAGGAGGCCGACCTGCACGCTATACCGCAGCGCGTTGTGAATAACGACGTTGACCGGGGCTGTCTTGCCGCCGAACGTGACGTGGTAGGGAACGTGCTTGGTTCCGCCGCGGATCGAGACGCCGCGGATAGAGATGCCGTTGAGCTGGCTGCTCACATATCGGGTCATGCGCGTTAGCAGTGCCTGCGCGTGCCGGGCGCCCTTGCCGCGCCACGCCGATGACTCGATGCCGAGCACGGCACGGTTCAGCGCCGGGTCCGGTTGCACCCTGATCGACTGGAGCAGCGCGAGCCGGCGATCAAGCTTCGAGACCCTCCTTAGCAGGCGACCCGACAACTCGGCTCCCGGCGCGCTCTGGGTAAAGCTCGGGTAGACCCGCTCAGGACGCATTTTTACCAGCTGGCCCGCCGTCGACGGCTTGAGCCACGGGGCGCTCACAGTCTCGGCGAGCAGGTTGCTCGCGAGCTGTCTCGGCGGGTCCCAGCGCCTGGGCGGCGCGACCACGATCGGCCGCGGGGTCCCGGGCGCCTCCGAGGCGATCATCGCGGTCTCGGCGAAATAGAGCTGGCTGATCCCGAAGATGGAGCCAGGCTGACGCGCGGCGCTGCCCTTGGAACCAAGCAGGGCCGTGATGGCATGATCGGCGAGCAGGATATGCATTTGCTTGCCGATCCTGGTGAGCTTGCTGGCAACCGCGCCCGGGGTGTAGCTGACCGGCGGGACCGCCGGTGCGCCGAGTATGACGGTGCTGACGTTCTCGGTCCCGAGAATAGTGAGTACCTCGTCGCTGGCGATGCCGCTGGCGGGCCAGGCGATGGCGGAGAGCTGGTGCGGTCCGGCCGGGATAGGCGCCGGAGCATTCCTATGCAGGATCTGGTGCCCGACATGAGCTGCTTCGGCAAAGGCCCGGTCCAGGTCAAACTGGCTGCCATGCCTAGTCAGCGCGGCCACGTCCACGTCCGCAAAGGGCGTCAGGAAGACGGGCTGCCCGGCGGTGGCCTTGAGCAGGTCGGCCAGCCAGCGGGAGGCGGCTGGACTGGCCGGGAGATCGGTGTCCTGACACGTGGTTGAGGCACCGACCGGGTAGGAGTGCCGCATCGCTGCCACGCTGTCCAGCAGCGATGGGTCGATCGCCCAGGTCAGTCCCGCCCGTGCCGAGTAGCGGCTGCCGATGGCCAGCAAGTTGCCGAGTCGCCCGTCTGGTGCGATGCTCGCGGCCAGCCTGTTGTCCACCAGCCCGGCGCACACTCCCTGGTGCGGGACGTCGATGAGCGGCCAGATCCATGAGATGGCAAAGGGCTGCGGCCTGCGCTGGCCCGGGCAGCTATTGGCCTTGGCCGGCCAGTACGGCAGCGGCACCGGGTCACTTGCCACGTCCAAGGCGGCGTCCCTTACCTCTACGGTGAGGGGGTAGACGCCGAAGCAGCTCAGTGCGAGATCGCGCACGGGCAAGCTGACTGTCCAGCTCCAGCTATGGCCGGCATCGAGTCGCGCGAGCGTGACCGGCGTGGTGGAGACGGCTCGCATGAGCGGTTGGTAAGTGCCGCTGGCGTACTTCTCCAGATCGTGCCGCGATCTCAGCTGCGTATTCGACGACAGGAGCTGAACCGATAGGCCGCTGGCCGGCGCTGCGGCGAGATTCCTGACCCGCCCGGTGATCGTGACGGTCCGGCCCTGCTCGGCGTAGGACGGGCTTACCGAGGTGACGGTCAGCGCGAGCGGCGCGTCCTGCGCGGCATTCACCTGCTGAGCATCCGCCTGGCCGCTGAGCAGCGGCAGCGCGGCAGACAGCGCCACGGTGGCCGTCGCGACGCAGGCCCGCACCGGCCGTGCGACCCGCCCTGCCCGCCTCCTGGCTGGTACCGGGCGTCGGCGCTGCCTGACAGCGTACGAGCGGGCCATGGCGCACATGTTATTGCGGCTGGCGAGCGCGTCTGGCCATCCGGCGTTTAGCACCGGTCAACCAGACCGCGGCGGGACCTGCGCCATCGCCAACCGTCGCACACCTCGTCCTTTCCTGTGGGCTCCCAGATAGTCGCCGGAGCGCGCAGTCACGCCGTGCCGGCTACCCGGGCTATCGCCGCCGTGCTAGACCGCCTACCCTCGTTGCCCGTGCGGGATCCCACTCCTATGACGCAGGAACAGCAGCGCGCGGCCAACGTTTTGCTCAGGTCGTCGCTGTCTGATGGCCTGCGGCGAGCGGACGAGCTTGCCCGGCTGTTCGCCAGGCACGGCCACCAGCTCGCGCTCGTCGGAGGTCCCGTGCGCGACGCGTTCCTCGCCCGTCCGCACAGCGACCTGGACCTTGCGACCGATGCGCTGCCGGAGCGCGTGCTGGAAATTACCAGGGACTGGGCGGACACTACCTGGCCGGTCGGTATTAAGTTCGGCACGGTTGGCCTGCGCAAAGGTCAACTCCGATTTGAGGTCACTACCTACCGCAGCGAGCGATACGACAAGGCCTCGCGGAAGCCCGATGTGCAATATGGGACCTCGCTTGTGGCGGATCTGGCCAGGCGTGACTTCACGGTCAATGCGATGGCTGCCAGGTTGCCGTCACACGAGATCGTCGATCCATTCGGCGGGCTGCGCGACCTGCGGGACATGCGACTGCGGACGCCCGGCCGGGCCGAGGACTCGTTCGACGACGACCCGCTTCGGATCCTGCGTGCCGCGCGCTTCGTCGCCGACCTAGGGCTGACGCCGACCCAGGACGTCCGCGAGGCGATGGCCAGGCTCGCGCCGCGGCTGGAGATCGTGTCGGCCGAGCGGAAGGCGGTCGAGCTCGAGAAGCTGCTCCTGGCCAGGCGTCCCGGCGGCCCATCGGCTGGCATCGACCTGCTGGTCAGGACCGGCGTTGCCGATGTGTTCCTGCCCGAGGTGCCGAGGCTGCGGCTGGAAGTCGACGAGCACCACAGGCAC
>DASWGE010000468.1:0-14323 GCA_036393895.1 Streptosporangiaceae bacterium
GGTGACCAGCAGGAGATCATCGAGCACCTGATCGGCGGCGGCGACGCGCTGGTGCTGATGCCAACCGGCGGCGGCAAGTCCCTTTGCTACCAGATACCCGCGCTGATCAGGCCGGGCACCGGCGTGGTGATCTCGCCGCTCATCGCCCTGATGCACGATCAGGTCGACGCGCTGCAGGCGCTCGGCGTCCGGGCTGGCTTCCTTAACTCCAGCCAGGACCGCGGCCAGCAGGCGGCGATGCAGGCCGATTTCCTGGCCGGCAAGCTTGACCTGCTCTACCTGGCCCCTGAGCGGCTGAAGTCCGCCTCGACCCTGCGGCTGCTCGACCAAGCCGCGATCAGCCTGTTCGCGATCGACGAGGCGCACTGCGTATCCCAGTGGGGCCACGACTTCCGGCCCGATTACCTGGCCCTATCCGAACTGCATGAGCGCTGGCCATCGGTGCCCAGGATCGCGCTGACCGCCACCGCGACCAAGGCGACCAGGGCTGAGATCATCTCGCGCCTCAGCCTGGCCTCGGCCAGGCAGTACGTGGCCAGCTTCGACCGGCCCAACATCAGGTACCGGATCGAGCCGAAAGCAGAGCCGCTCAGGCAGCTGCTGACGCTGCTGCGGACCGAGCACCCCGGCGACGCCGGCATCGTGTACTGCTTGTCCCGCGCCTCGGTAGACAAGACCGCGACATTCCTTGAACGCAACGGGATCACGGCGCTGCCGTACCACGCCGGGCTGGACACCCGCACCAGGACCGCCAACCAGGCCACATTCTTGCGCGAGGACGGGCTCGTCATGGTGGCGACGATTGCCTTCGGCATGGGGATCGACAAACCCGACGTGCGCTTCGTCGCCCATCTCGATCTGCCGAAGTCAGTCGAGTGCTACTACCAGGAGACCGGCCGGGCCGGAAGAGACGGGCTGCCCGCGACCGCCTGGCTGGGGTACGGCCTGGCCGACGTCGTGCTCCAGCGCAGGCTGATCGATACCTCGGACGGCGATCTCGCGCACCGCCGCAGGCTGTCCGCGCATCTGGAGGCGATGCTCGCGCTCTGCGAAACCATCGAGTGCCGCCGCGCCCAGATGCTCGGGTATTTCGGCGAGTCGGCGCGGCCGTGCGGCAACTGCGACACCTGCCTGTCGCCCGCCCAGACCTGGGACGGCACGATCGGCGCGCAGAAGCTGCTGTCTGCGGTGCTGCGGCTGCACAGGGAGCGGCACCAGCGGTTCGGCGCGGGCCAGGTCATCGACATCCTGCTGGGCAGGAAGACACCGAAGGTAATCGAGAATGAGCACGCCTCGCTGACAGTCTTCGGCGTCGGCACTGAGTTGACCGAGGGCGAATGGCGCGGAGTGGTCAGGCAATTGCTCGCCCAGGGGCTGCTCGCGGTCGCGGGGGACTACGGCACGCTCTCGCTGACCGAGGCCAGCGGCGCGGTCCTTGCCGGGGAACGGCAGGTCCTGCTCCGCCGCGAGCAGGCGCCGGCGCGCGTAAGGGCGAAGTCCAGCCGGCCTGGCCCGCAGCCAGCCGCCGACCTGCCGGCCGCCGCAGCGGGCCTGTTCGAGCGGCTCCGCTTCTGGCGTGCGGCCGCGGCGAGGGAGCAGGGGGTGCCGGCCTATGTGATTTTCCACGACGCGACGCTCCGCCAGATCGCGGCGCAGCCGCCCTCGTCGCTGACCGAGCTCGCCGGCATCAGCGGCGTCGGCGAGGCCAAGCTGGCCCGTTACGGCGATCAGATCATCGGATTGCTCACGGCCGAGGACAGCTGATCGGTGCCCTTCATGGGCGACGCCGACGGGTCCGCATCCAGGTCAAAGGCCCGGCAGGCAGGCGGCCGATGCCCTGGTATCGGTGGACCACCCAGGCCAGAATCCGGTATCGGCGGGCCACCCATACCTAGCTGCTACCTAGCTGCGTGCCGCACCCTCGCGCACGGACGTCACACCCCGGCTGGCAGCCCGGCTAGCGCCTCGGAGATGGCGACATCGGTGAGCTCGAGGTCGCGCATCTGGCCGTGCAGGTAGTCGCCGTAGGCCTGCAGGTCGAGCAGCCCGTGGCCGCACAGCGCGGTCAGGATCACTTTCTCCTCGCCCGTCTCCTTGCAGCGCAGCGCCTCCTCGATGGCGGCCGCGACGGCGTGGGTCGGCTCGGGCGCGGGGACGATTCCCTCGGTCCTGGCGAACCGCAGACCTGCGGCAAAGCACTCAGACTGCGACTTCGCAACCGCTTCGATGAGCCCGAGCTCATAGATGTGCGACAGCAGCGGAGACATTCCGTGATAACGCAACCCGCCCGCGTGAATGGGGTCGGGAATGAAGTCGTGCCCGAGCGTATGCATCTTCAGCAATGGCGTGAATCCCGCCGTGTCACCGAAGTCATACGCGTAAGTGCCCCGGGTGAAGGACGGGCAGGCGGCCGGCTCGACCGCGCGGATGACCGGGCTCATCCGCCCTGCCATCTTCTCCCGCAGGAACGGGAATGCCAGGCCGCCGAAGTTGGATCCGCCGCCGGTGCAGCCGACGATGACATCGGGAGTGTCCCCGGCCTCGGCCAGCTGCTTGAGCGCCTCCTCACCGATGACCGTCTGGTGCATCAGGACGTGGTTGAGCACGCTGCCCAGCGAGTATCTGGTATCGGCGTTGCTGCCGGCCACCTCGACGGCCTCGCTGATCGCGATGCCCAGGCTGCCCGTCGAGTCGGGGTGCTCGGCCAAGATCGCCCGGCCCGCGCTCGTGACGTCAGAAGGGCTGGGATGCACGGTCGCCCCGTAGGTCTCCATCAGCAGCTTCCGGTAGGGCTTCTGGTCGAAGGACGAGCGCACCATCCATACCTCGAGGTCGATGCCGAACAGGGCGCAAGCGAACGCCAGCGCACTGCCCCACTGCCCTGCCCCGGTCTCGGTGGTGAGCTTCCTGACGCCCTCGGCCGCGTTGTAGTATGCCTGCGGGACCGCGGTGTTCGGTTTGTGCGATCCGGCGGGGCTGACCCCCTCGTACTTGTAGTAAATCCTCGCCGGGGTGCCAAGGTCCTTCTCAAGGCGGCGGGCGCGGTACAGCGGGGTGGGCCGCCAGAGCCGGTAAACGTCACGCACGGCTTCGGGTATCGCGATGTGCCGGTCTCCTGAGACCTCTTGCATGATCAGCGCAGTGGGGAAAAGCGGTCCGAGGTCATCTGGCCCCACCGGCTGACGGGTCCCGGGATGCAAGGGCGGCGGCGGAGGCGCAGGCAGGTCGGGGATGATGTTGTACCACTGCTGCGGCATCTCCGACTCTTGCAGGACGTACTTCACCTGGTTGGACATATTCCCTCCCAGCTATCAGCCAGTGGTGGCGCTCGCTAAGTGACAACAACCTAGCCCACGTCCGTGCGGTGCGTAAGTTTGTGGGCGACGCGCGACCAACCAGCCGATATGCCGATTTGGCCGCGCGCTTTGGCGCGTACCTCCATCGGATCGGTTGCGACTTACCCACTCGCATGAAATCGTTAGACGGTTAAACCCGGACTGGTCAGCTTTTCCGCAAGATCGGGATGATCCTAGGGGTTAGCCTGCCCGGTGACTGGCGGCGGGGCGATGCGCATGGCTTGTGATCCTTCCGACGACCCTCAGCGGTCATGTGGCTGTATTGCGAGCCGGCGGTAGCGGAGGTAGTTGGTTTGTCGTTGCGGGCAGTCTCTTCGCGACACGCGGCCAGCCCTGCGCCTTGGCGGTCCGTCTAGCCGTGGCCGGGGGGCGCAGGGGCCGGCGCAAGCCGGAACAAGGTGAGCCGGCTGAGAACAGCGCGGCACGTGACAGGCAGAACGCCAAGCCTGGCCAGGCGGGGCGCGAAATCCCGGTCGAGACTGGCGACATCGAGGCCGAGCAGTGGCTTAACCCGTTCCGGATCGGACGGCCGGTCACACCTATCATCTCGCCTCGTCAGAACTGGACTGAGCCAGCCAGAGGCCAGCCTTCGCATGGTCCCTCTGCATATGGTGGGCCGGTGCAGGGCAGGCCGGTTCAGGCGGAGCCGGTCCAGGGCAGGCCCGTCCAGCAGGAGCCGGTCCGGGCGGATCCTGCACGCCAGGTCTGGCACCAGGCGGAGCCGCAAGGGCAGGTCTGGCATGAGCCGCCCCATGAGCAGGTATGGCATGACCACGCGGCCCAGCCGATAGAACCGAGGACAGTCCGGCCAGTGCCTGGTAGCGGCTACGATCCGCGCGGCTTGCCCGGCTATGTGCCTGGTCCGCGGGACCCAGGCGGCCAGCCAAGGTACTGGGATGGCCGCGAGCCCGTCGCTCAGGACGGGTACGGGCCACGGCGCCGGGCGCCTGACTACGGGCAGGACGCGGCAGCTCCCGGTTACCCGCCCGGCTATGGCAGCTCTGGCGCGGGCGGCTACGACGCTGCCTCGGGTGCTCGTCCGGATGTCATGCGCCACGGCTACCGGGATCGTCGCCGGTTTGGGCCGCCGGGGGAATACGGGCCGCCCGTCGGTGACGGGCCGCCCGGTGGTTACCCGGGGCCCGGTGGTTACCCGGGGCCTGGTGGTTACGCGCAGCGCGGTGGTTACGGAGGCCAAGGCGCGCCGGTTGAGTTCCCGCCGTCTGACGCCTATCGCGCGCGAGACGGCTACGTGCAGGACGGTTCAGGTTACCGCGACGGTCCGCCCGGCGGTTTCGGCCCGCGGGAGGGCTATGGTCCGCCGGGTAACTATGGTGCACCGCCTGATGGGCATGCGATGCCGGATGATTATGGCCCGCCAGGTGGATATGGCCGCCCCGGTGACTACGGGCCGCCGGCCGGGCACCGGTTCGGCGCCGAGGAACACTTCGGACCGGCAGGTGGATACGGGCCTGGCCGGCCAGCGGGGTATGACTCGCCCGATGATTACGATCGCGCCCCCGATCCCGCAGCCGGGAATGACTATGATCGGCGGGCTGGCTACGCTCCGCCGGCTGGCTACCGGCCGCGAAGGCGGTCAGGCCCAGCGGAGGGTTACGGACCCAATGCACGGTACGGAGCCTCGCCGGGCAACGGCAATGCCGGGCTTCCGCGCCGGGTTCCGCCGGACGAGTACGGACCGCGAGGTGGCGGCTGGGACCGCGAAACAGTTCGATGGGATGAGACCCGTCGTGCCCCGGGCGGGTATGGGCCGCAGGAACCGGCCGGGCCGCGGATGCCCGGCGATAGCGCGCGGCCGGGGAATGCGGACTCCGCTTGGGGCAGGCCGGGTCCACGCCGTAACGGATACGGCCGGCCACCTCGCCCGATGCCAGCACAGGGGAACGGGCCTTGGCTACCGGGTGACGCATCCAGCTACGGGCGGGGCGGGCCGCCGCGAGCGTACGGATCTGAGCTGAACGGTGGTTATCCAGCTGGCCGCAGGGGGCATCCGGGTCAGCCCGCGGGCTACGGCAATGACGACCTGGCGCCGCGCAGACCAGGACAGTGGCACGAGCCGCCGCCGGGAGCCGCGGCAGCAGACCGGACGGGAGATCAGGCGGCCAGAAACGCCCGCCAGGACCGCGGCCCTGGCCAGCCGGGAGTTCCCGCCAGGAAGGCTGGCGCCCGGCCCGCCGCATTGCCGCCTGGCCGGTCAGCAGACGGAGCTCCGGAGAAGGACAAGGCGGTGACCTCCAACGCCCAGAGTGAGGCCAGTACGGATGGATCCGAGCTGGCGGTGGAGTCACCGAATCTCGCAGGCTCAGTGACCGCGGTGACGCCGCCTAGTCCAACGGGCACGATCCCTCCTGCCGTCGGCGCAGCGCAGCGGTCCACTGCACCGCCTCGGTCCCCGGCACCGCCGCAATCCGCGGCGCGGGCGCAGTCCGCCGCGCCGACGTCTGGCCCGGCGATCGGAGACGCCGATGGCTACGCGATGGTGAGCCCCGATGCTGAGACCACGCCGATGGCAGTGATCCTGGCCCAGCGGCCGCCTGCGAATCAGGATCCCTTGAAGCCGGACCAGAACATGCCGCAGGGCAGGTCCGCCGAGACCGGTGAGCCACAGCCAGCTGCGCCATCCTCGCTGCCGGCATCGATGGGACCGCGGATGCGCGGTCCGTTCGAGCCGGCCGAGAAGATTGCCGCGGTCTCGCCGCCTTCCCCGTCTGAGTCGGATGTGTGGACCCCGATATCGGCGAAGATGGACCAGATCAAAGATCTCTATCTGACTGCGGAGGCCATCGGCGAAGACGCCCTAGACCAGCATTTTCAGCTGGTCAGCGAGCGCCAAAGGCTGCTGATCAGGGAGTATTTCGATCGGGCGATGCCCGGCCGGGCCGACAGCGGTGATGCAGCGCCGTGAGATATGTCCGTGGTCGGAGATCTGATGTGGCGTGACCGGGGCGACCGGCATTAGCGACGAGGCGCGCCGCTTCCATAGCGGCGATAGTCACTGATCTCGGCATTGCCTGGCGGCGACGGCAGCGCCGCCCAGGCTGAAGCCAAATCCGCCCGAAGGCTGGCAGCCTCCTCCGGCGGAATACGCGGATCGTTGATCAGGGGCGCCGAAGTGCGCGCAAGCTGCTGGGCCTCCAGGCTGGCTGACGTGTGAAACTGCACCTCGAAGGGCATCTCGCTGAGCGGGTCGTGCCACATGGTGAACACGCATCGGTTCGCCACGCTGTTCCAGCTGTTCCTTCGAGCCTGCAGCTCGAAGCCCTGGGCCTCCAACGAGTCCTGAACCAGGAGAATGCCATCAGCGTAATGGTCGAGGCCGAATATGAAGGCATAGGACAGCGCCCCGGGGACCCGGCTGGCAAGGAGCTCCGGTGACCGGTCAGGATGGCGCCTCAGCATGTCAGCGAACCTGGCCCGGAACACGTCGGGCTCAAGCAGCGCGCGTTCCTCGGTCCCCGGCGCCAGCCGGCCGTGCTCAAGCCGCCCTTCCAATTCGCGCAATTTGGCGGTCAGGCCGCTGCCCCCATAGCTGCCGAACAAGTCGCGACCTTCAGCTGTGCGAAACCGCTCGTAGCCGTCCTCGGCGATTCGCACCTGATCGGGCGTGAGCCTGGCCGGGCCCCATGTCCATGACCCGTCTGCCGCTGTCCGCGGCCTGGTCGAGCTCGGATTGAACCCGGGGCCGCGGCCGGTCGGAAGCGATCTGGCCTGTCCTGTCGTGCCGCGGATGTTGGACTGGCGCGTGTCGGCCGTCGGCTCTGCGGGGCGGCGCGGCCGGGGCTCCGGCCTGCTGGTGGCGGGCATGCGGCGCGGCTCAGCTGGGCCTGGCCTACCGGCGGACGGGCTCCAGACGGCATCCGCCGCAGAATCGGCTGTCACATGCCGGGCAGCGTCGGGGGCCGGTCTAGCGCTCGCTGGCGTGAACGTGGGCGCGGGCCTGGACTGGTGCTTGTTGTCTCCCGCGCTTGGCTGCTTGTAGGGGTGCGCGGGATTGGTTGGCTGGCGGTATGGCTCTGCCTCGCTCGCCGGATTGCCAGGACTGGGTTCGGCGGCGCGGTGATCCTGCGACGCACTGGCTGGCCCGCCCGGAGCAGCACCCGCGGCAGCCGGGCCGTCGCGGTCCTGCGGGCTAAGCTGCTCAGCCAGCGCCCCGGGCTCGGTTGGGTCGGGGTCGGGGTCGGAGTCGGGGAGGTCGTACAGGCCAGGCCCGGCGGGCAATTCACCGGGCCGGTCTGCAACCGGGGGCGCTAGCTCGAGATGCTTCAGTCGCGGCGGAGGCGGCTTGCGCTCGCCGTCAACGTGGTAAGGCGACGACGGGTGCCCATATGGCAGGCGTTCCAGCCGCTGACTGAGATCGGCCCACGAGCCGGGCACTGGCGTGCGGTTCGGCTGGTCGATCTGACGCGCGGGCGAGTCGCCTGCTGACGGAGCGCGTGCCCGCGCCCCGGCGGCGACTGCGGGCTGCTCGGCCGCCGTACCGGTGAGCGGGTCGCTGGCCGCCTCCGGCGCTGCCGCCGCCATGCTGCCCGCGGCCGACGAACTGGCAACTGCCACCTGGGGGGCCGCAGGAGCCGCAGGACCGGGCTCAGCGGCCCCGGTCTCAGTTCCGCTCTCCGCTCTTGCCTCCGCGGCCGGACCGGGGTCGAACAGGCTTCGCGGAGAACGATGCCGCCCGGTGGTCTCGCCGTGAGCCGCAGCCCCGGTGCCGATCGGGCGGGCATGTCCGTTCGCGCGGTCCTGGCCGCGCGCGGATGGCTCTGCCATCACGAGGGTGGCATCGAGCGGGTCGGGCTGGCTGGACTGCTCCGGCCCTTCCCGCTGCTCCTGCTGCCCTGACATGACGCTTTCTCCCGCGTATAGGCAATGTCGTCATCGTAGCCGCGGATCTGCCGGTGACGTGCGGTCTAGCAGGATGGTCCACTTCAGGACCCCGGCGGCCAGGCCGGGATGACCTGGCCGTGCGCGTCGCCGAACCCGATCCGCTCGCCATCCTGACCGGCGGCCGAGGCGGTGATCACGACCTCGTCGCCGTCCTCGAGCCAGGCTCGGCTGCTCCCGTCGGGGAGCGTCAGTGGTTCCCTGCCTGCCCAGGCGAGTTCGATCAGCGACCCGCACTGGTCGCGCCGCGGCCCGCTGACAGTTCCTGAGGCGAACAGGTCCCCGGTACGCAGCGAAGCGCCATTGACGGTCATGTGCGCGAGCATCTGTGCCGGGCTCCAGTACATGGCCGCGTACGGCGGCCTGGACACCACGTGTCCGTTGATGAGCACCTCGAGCTGGATGTCCAGTCCCCAGTTACCCGAGTCAGCCAGGTAGCTGGCCAGCTCGGTTTCCAGAGATGGCGGCCTGACCCGGACGTGCTCGAGCGCGGCGAGCGGCACTATCCACGGGGAAATCGTTGTGCCAAAGGATTTTCCGAGGAATGGACCGAGCGGCTGGGATTCCCATCCCTGGATATCGCGCGCCGACCAGTCGTTCACCAGGCACACGCCGAACACGTGCTCGGCGAACCGCGCAGCGGGAACCGGCTCGCCGAGTACGCTCTCGACCCCCACCACGAAGCCGACCTCGGCCTCGAAGTCCAGCCTGCGGCTGACGCCGTAGATCGGCGCTGGCGATCCGGACGGCCGCATCTGCCCGGATGGCCGCCGGATCGGGGTTCCGGACGCCACGACCGTGCCTGACCGGCCGTGATAGCCGATCGGCAGGTGCCGCCAGTTCGGCGTGAGCGGCTCGCCGTCCGGCCGGAAGATCCGCCCGACGTTGGTCGCGTGCTGCTCAGAGGCGTAGAAGTCCACATAGTCGGCGACGGCGAAGGGCAGGTGCATGGCCACGCTGTCGGCCGGCCCCAGCAAGTCCTCGATCGCGCTGCGGTAACGGTCGTGGCTGAGCCACTCCGTTAGCGCGGCCCTGACCTGGGCCCACGCACGGTCGCCCGCGGCCAGGAACCGGTCGAGGCTCCCCGAGCTGAAGTCGGCAGCCCGTCCAGGCAGTAGCCGATCGGACGCGGCGGTCAGGTCGAGCACCCGGTCGCCGATCGCGACTCCGACCCGCCGGTGTGACGGGTGGTGCACATCGCTGAACGACCCGTACGGCAGCGTCTGCAGGCCGAACGGATGGTCGGCCGGGACAGCGAGCCAGTCACAGGGTCGCGGCAGTGCCATGAAGAAGACCTCCTGGATTAACAAATTCTCAGTGCTGACTCAGCAGTCCGAGGGTGACCAGGTCAACGACGGGCTCTTTGGTGCTGCAGGTGCCGAACGAGGTGAACAACCAGCGGATCTCCGCGGCGGTCTCCGGGTCCAGGGCCCGGACGGCTGCCGCGATGGCGGCCTGGTCGCGCTGGCGGAGGATGGCTGCGATCTCGCCCACGCCAGCGTCCGCGGCGGCTGCCCCGACCGCCAGCAGCACGTTGAGGAAACCATGCTGATCGAGCCCGGCGTCGGCGTCGGTGCAGCGCACGGCGTGATGCAGGCCCGCCGTGCACTTGAACCTGATCCGCTGCTCAGCCACGGCGGCCAGGCAGCCCGCCAGGGTCTCCTCGGCGGGAAACGCCTCAGGCGTCACCCCTCCCGTCCGGAGCTTGGGCCGGAAGCCGCGCTGGTCGGCGAGTTCGAGCAGCGGCCTAGCAGTGGCCGGATCGGAGATGGCCGACAGCGGGTACTCGATGTAGCCTGCCGCTCCTGCCAGCGGCACGCTGTCAAGCGCGGCAGCGACGTCGGCTATGGCCTGCGCGGGGTCCTCGTCCTTCGCGGCCGGAACCTCCACGGCGCGCAACCTCAGCCGGGCATCGGCCGCCACGGCATCGGTCGCGGCCGTCACCGCATTGGCGCCGCCAGTGACGACTAGCGAGAGGTCGATCCAGGGCCGGTTCGCCGCGGTCAGGGCTCTCCCGAGCTCGTCGATCTTGGTCTCCGGGCAGACAAAGGGGCCGGTCAGCTTGCTGAACCAGGCCGTCTCATGACTGGCGTGCGCGGCCACAGCCGCGGGCATCGGCAGGTTTCCTGGCGGGAAGAGCGAGGCGTCGTCGAGCAGGTTGTGCAGCAGGTTGCGCTGCAGGTCGTCCGGCAGGACCGGCGGCCGCGAGTTCGTGCTCACCCGACACATTCTGTCCGGCGCGCCACGCTGCCGCTAAGCACCTATCCCGAAGACCTGCAGGCGGGAAGTCACGCGGGATCAGTCGGATCGCGACGGATCGTGGCTGATTCGCCGGTCAGGGCGGCCCGCCCGGCGAGCGGTACCGCGCCGGTACGCTCGGCCGGCTCTTTCTGGCCCGCGGGACCTGGCGGGGCGACCTGGCCGGCCGGCCCGGCTGCATCGGCAGCTCCAGGAGCCTCCGCGCTCACGGTTCCGGCGGGGCGGACCGCGGCTCGGAGCGCCGCTGCGGCCTTCTCAGCCTCGTCGAGAACCGAGTCGGCGCGCAGTCTGGCCTCGTAGGCCTCCTTGCCGCCACGGGCACCAAGCAGCCGTCTGGTGTACACCAGGTATCCGACGAGAAGCAGGTTAAGGGCGAACAGGACCAGCTTGGTGACCGTGACCGCCTTCGATAGCTCGTAGATCTCGAACGGCAGGCCGAGCGAGGTCACGATCATCGCGAAGTACTCGCCCCAGCGCTTGGCCTGCCACAGGGCGAACGCCTCGACGGCCGATACGACCGCGAGCCCGGTGATCGCGAACGCGAGCAGGCGGAGATTGGACGAGCTGACATGCAGCAGGCTCTGGATCCTGTCCAGCAGGGCGTGGTTCAGCGTGAAGCCCAGCTGCCTGGCGAACGTGCGCACGATCGGCAGGTCCTTGTTGATCGCCTGGGCGATTGAGTTCGAGTTAGAGAACCGCCAGATGCCGTAGGCGACCGCGCCGAAGATGACGAACCTGATGCCTCGCTCGATGGCGAACAGCTTCAGGAACAGGTCGCTTCTGATTTGCTTGCCCCGCCGCACGGCGGGCGCAGCGTCAGCCGGGCCGCTGCCATGCGGCCCCCCGGTCACGTAGGTGCCGCACCGCAGGCAGCGCCAGAGCTCGGCAGCACCGGTCTGGCCGCGCACGTGCTCGAGCAGGTGCGGCTCCTCCGGCGCATACGTGATATGCCCCACGCGCCCGCACCGGTACAGGCTCCAGTCCATGTGCTGCAGCCTACGGTAGGAGGATGCCCCGATGAGCTCGTGCGGCGCTGGGCGCCGGTAGCTGCCTGGGTTAATAGTGGCTTTCGGCGACCTCGACCAGATCCGCGGCGGAGTGGCCGTCAACCGGAGAACCATCAGGAAAGGCGCTGCGCGGCGGGCCGAGCAGAATGCCACCGCTCAGCGTGAGGACTTCGTCGCAGATGAGCCCGAGCGAATCGGCGTCCGCGCCGAGCGCGATCACCACGGTGTCGCGTTCGAGGTCCCTGATCACATCGGCGAGTACGGTCCGGTCGAGTGGCTGCAGATGGTCAAGGAGCGAGTCGATCAGCAGCAGCTTCGGCTCGTGCACGCACGCCACAGCCAGCCTGGCCTTCCTCGCGATGAGCTCGGGCGCCGCGCCGAACGTGACGTCAGCCCATGGCGTCAGGGCGAGCCTGTCGAGGATGGCAGCAACCAGCAAGTGCCGGTCGGACCCTGGCTGTCCTGAGCGTCTGGCGGCGCGCTCGACCAGCGCCCTGATCCTGGTCGCTCCGACGGGCCGGGCGGTGCGGCTGGCCGTACCCGTCTGGCGCCGCGCGGCTCCCCGGGCCGCGGGGAGGCTCATGTCGTAGCCGAATACGCGGAGGCGGCCGTAGCTGGGGGAGATCCGGCCCGACAGCAGGCCAATCAGGGCAGTGGCGGCTGCCGATCGGGGTGCCACGATCCCGAGTGAGGCGCTGCCAAGGTCAGGCTGGTCAAGCCGGAAACTGACCATCCTGAGTGCCCAGCGGCTGTCGTACCTCACGCCGACCCCCGCGGAATGGACGGGGGCAAAGGCTGTCACGGCGTGACCGGACTCCATAACGCCCCCTCGATCATGTCTCGGTCACGTGCTCCCCAAGGAGGGAATATAACTTGCTGTAATCATGTGTGTCCAAGACGTGATCGGCGGGGCGCCGCTGTATCTGCCGGGCGCCGCTGCAACTGCCGGGCTTGGGCCGGGCCCAGGTACCTTGGCGCTGTGCGCAAGCCATTGGATCTGCCGTTCGATCCGATCGAGCGCGCGGCCACGATCTGGCAGCACAGGTTCGGTGCGGCACGGGCGATGGCGGCCGTCACCTCGATCATGCGAGCGCACCAGATCCTGCTGAGCGAACTCGACACGCTGCTGCGGCCCTTCGGCCTGACGTTCGCCAGGTACGAGGCTCTCGTCTTGCTGAGCTTCAGCCGCGCAGGCGCGCTGCCGCTCCGGTTGATCGGTGAGCGGCTGATGGTTCATCCGACCAGCGTCACCAATACGATCGACCGGCTCGAGCACGCCGGGCTGGTCGTGCGCAGGCCGAACCCCCAGGACCGGCGCGGAACGCTAGCGGAGATCACGCCGGCGGGGCGCAAGGCTGTCGCCGAGGCGACTGAGGTCCTCATGAGTGCCGAGTTCGGGCTGCACGGGTACGAAGATGACCAGCTCGAAGCCATGTTCAGCCTGCTCAAGAGCCTGCGGGTAGAGGCGGGTGACTTTACGGAATGACAGACTGCCGCCAGGTCTTGCCGCCGTCGCTGGTGACGAAGATCTCGCGCTCGGGGTTCGCCGGCATGGCGACTCCGTTCCTGGACGTGGTCATGCCTACGAAGCCGAACCCGCCGGCCGGAGCAGGCCCGGTCAGCGTCGCGAGCTGCCAGGTACGGGCGTCGCTGGAGAGGTAGATCCCCGTCTTGGTCGCGAGCACGAGCGGTCCTCCCGGCGAGACGGCCAGCGAGGTAGCTTCAGCCGGAGCGGTGCCGCTGACCTGCCAGTTCCGGCCATCATCACGCGAAACGTACAAGGCCAGTTTCTGGCTCGCCGCCGGAGGCGAACTGCTGCAGACCAGGTACAGCGTTCTCGCGGTGGGCGCCAGGAGCCAGGGACCACGTCCGGAATGCCCCGTCAGGCAGCGTGGCCCAGCAGCCGACGCGACAGGCACGAGGTGCCACGCGCCGCCAGATACCGGACCGGCGTAGAGCCGCCCGCTGGCGACTAGATAGCCATGGTCGCGGGTCAGTTGCAACCCTCCGGACGCTGCCGCGACAGCCCCCGCGCCGCCGCTGACGGCGCGCCACTGATCACCGCGGGCAGCCGCGGAGTACAGATCGAATCCAGAGCAGCCGGTCGTGTAGTGCGAGCCGGTACCACTGCACCCGGTTCCGATCACAGCGAACGCACGGCCGCCCACTGCTGACAGGTCGACAACGCGGCCGGGCAGCGGGGCGATGCGGTGCCACGCCGCCCCGCCGTCGTGAGTGGCGTACAACTCCGGCCCGTACGCCCAGCCGTTAGCCGAGTCGAGGAACCTGACCTGGCTGACTCCGGATGAGCCGTCCGGGGGCCCGGCCTGCGGCGCGCCGACCTCGGTCCACGTGCCGCCGTAATTCCGCGTTCCCGCCATCACGGTGGTGCACCGCCTGGTAGCGCAGGATCCGGCCAGTCCGAGCACCGCACCCAGCACCGCACCGGGGCCATTGCCGACGAAAGTCACCGAGGTTGGTCGAAATCCCGCCGCTGGAGTGGGCCCTGTGCCTCCGGCAGTAGACAACGCCGGACCGTGGCCGGCGGGGCTGGCCGATGTTTTAGGCGCCTGGCTGGCCGTCCCGCCCGACTTGCCCGTGCTCGGCGTGGCAGTGTGGGTGCCGACCCTGGCCGGTCCACCCGATTGTCCGGGCAGCAGGCCCCTGGCGACTTGCGGCAGGGTCGCGGCAGCGGCGACGACCACTACGGCGCCGGCGGCCGCGCTGATCGTCCTGACCGCCTTGCGCCTGCGGGCACGGCGGCGAACCCGGTCGAAGGTCCCAGATCGCGGCGGCAGCGGC
>DASWGE010000469.1:0-2849 GCA_036393895.1 Streptosporangiaceae bacterium
CAGGTCACGGGCTAACTGGCTGCTCAATGGCCACGCTCCCCCAGCCAGCCGGCGAGCTTGCCCGCTCGGCTCACCGCGCGCAGCCGACGCTCGGTTTGCGAGCGCACGGAAGGCGCTGTCACGATCAGCAGCGAATCGCCAGCCCGCAGCGTGGTCGTCGGCTGCGGGACTAGTCCGCGCCCGTCGCGGACGATAAGGGCGATGTTGGCTTGGGCCGGCAGCCGGAGCTCGAAGATCTCGACGCCATGGAGCCTGGATCCGTCGGGAATCTGTGCCTGCAGCAAGTCGGCCGTGAGCGTCTCGAGCGGCGCGGCCTCGATGTCGATCTCCAGCGGCTCTGCTGCCGAGGCCACCCCCAGCTTCCGTGCTGCCCAGGGCAAAGCCGGGGCCTGCAGCAGCGTGAAAACCACGACGACGACGAACACCACGTCGAACAGGCGGGTTGCGCCGGGCACATGCATGCTCATCGGAATCGTCGCGAGCACGATGGGCACCGCGCCGCGCAGCCCGGCCAGGGACAAGAACGCCTGCCAATGCCAGGGCACCCGCCATGGCAAGGTCGAGATGATGACCGCCGCCGGCCTGGCGAGGGCCAGCAGCACAAATCCGACGATCAGCGCAGGCAGGACCACGGCGGGCAGCCGGGCCGGCGAGGCCAGCAACCCGAGCATGACGAACAGCCCGATCTGGGCGAGCCACGCGATTCCCTCAGCGAAGCCGCGGGTGGCAGGTCTATGCGGAAGCCGCGCATTGCCCAGCACGAGAGCTGCGACATAGACGGCGAGGAAACCGCTCGCATGGGCTAGCGAGGCCGCGCCGAAGGCGGCAACAATGAGCGCGAGCACCGCGACCGGGTACAGACCGGAGGCTGGCAGCGCCAAGCGCTTCAGCGAGACCGCGCCGAGCAGCCCGGCCAGCAGGCCGACCACCGCCCCCGCCGCCAGCTCGTAGGCCACGACCCCGACGACACCCGCTGGTCCAGGCAGATTCAGGGCGCTCCCGCTCAGGAGGGTCACCGCGAGCACGGCTGCCGCATCATTGAGGCCGGACTCCGCCTCCAATATTCCCGACAGCCGGGGCGGGAGTGGCAGCTTGCGGAGAACCGAGAAAACCGCCGCCGCGTCCGTCGGCGCCAGCACCGCGCTGAGCAGCAGGGCGTTCCGCCACCCGAACAGCAGCAGCCAATGGCATACGGCAGCCACAACGACAATGCTGACCGCCACGCCGACTGTCGCGAGCGTCAGCGCGGCCGGTGCCGCCGCCCGGACGTGCGCCCAGCTGGTGGTCAGACCTCCCTCAGCAAGGATCAGTACCAGGGCGCTTATCCCGAGTGCCTGCGCCAGTTCGGCGTTGTCAAACCGAACGCCCAGGCCGGCTTCCCCCAGTGCCAGCCCGAGTCCAAGGAAGATGAGCAAACCGGGCACGCCGATCCGGTGCGTGGCCCGCGCGGCTACCACCGAGCAGAGCACAACCACCGCGCCTACCAGCAGCATCAGGCCAGGGTCTCCCGCTTTCACGGCAGATTCCCCATGGCCCAGCCCCCGTGTCACAGTTCTCCGTGATCATCAGTCTGCCAGACCGGCAACCTGGATCAAGAAACCCAAGGATGAGACGAACCGACCAGGACTTTTCACTCGGACCCGCGACCCTGTTGCGGACTCCAGGCCGCCGGAGTTTGATTGATGGCAGGCACGGCGTCAGTCAAGAAGGATCAGTGGTGATGGTCGGCGGCAGGCGCGTCATCGCCGGAGTCAGCGGCTCGCTGCGGAGCCTGGGAGCCCTGCGGGCTGGCGAGGCCGAGGCTCGCTCGCGAGGAGCGGCACTGCTGGCAGTGCTCGCCTGGGCTCCAGCAGGCGGGGAGGTCGCCTACATGCGGGCTCCCTGCCCGCTGCTGCTCAGGCTCTGGGAGCAGGCCGCCAGGGAGCGCCTGCAGGAGTCATTTGACGCGGTATTCGGCGGAATCCCGCCCGACGTGACGGTGCGGACGATGGTCGTGCGCGCCAGGCCGGGCCCGCTCCTAGTAGAGCTATCCGATCGACCCGATGACCTTCTGGTGGTGGGCTACGGCGGACGGAGCCGGCTCGGCTGCACCGTTCACGGTTCGGTGACCCGCTATTGCCTGGCTCACGCGCGCTGCCCCGTGCTGGCCGTGCCGCCGCCCGAGCTAATCACCGAGGTGAGGCCCTGGCGTCATCACTGGCGGCCGGAGGACTTCACTGCCCCCCTCGCCGGCTAGCCCGCCTGATCGCCTGCTGACGCAGCACCAGGAAGGCCGCCTGGAAGGAGCCTTTCCATATGGCACATCTCCCGCCCGCCTACCAGGGCGCGCCGTACTACCAGCCGCGCCCTCCGCCGCGTAAGCGCCGGGTGCTCCGGAAGATCCGGCTGGCCGCGATCTTCATCGGGGCACTCCTGCTCATAGTCATCATGGGATTCCTGCTCGCGCACACCCTGCCCTAGCGGTTGCAGCGCCCGCCGGGCGGAACCACGTCAGCGAGCGGGAAACTTGTCCGTACCGTGTCGATCGCTGGCTCGCGACGGTGTCGTATTAGTGACCGGTAGACCAGGAATGACCAAGGAGCGGTTACATGGAGTTCATGCTCATCTTGTCCGAGGATCCTGACCTTGTGGCGACCGATGAACAGCGCAAGCTGGCGGTGCAGCAAGTCGGTGAGTACGCGATGGGCCTGGTCACCGACGGCGTGCTGAAGGGCGGAGCACCGCTGCGCCCGGTCACCGAAGCGAAGAAGGTCCGGACCCGCGAGGGGAGGCAGCGCGTGCTTGACGGGCCGTTCGCGGAGAGCAAGGAGGTAATCGCCGGCTACTTCGTCATCGACGCACCGCATCTC
>DASWGE010000470.1:0-1502 GCA_036393895.1 Streptosporangiaceae bacterium
GTCCGTTGGGGGCTCGATCTGTCGAAGGCGGCCGGGGCGATCGCCGCGCAGATGTGGTGCGGCCGCGGCCACAGCGAGGGCATGGCAGAGCTGGGCGCAGAGTTCGTCCGCCCGTGGTGGCGCATGGATATGAACCTTGCAGACGACCCTACCGCGCCGCGGCCCGTCCGCGGCTATGAGCTGCGGGATGGAACCCAGGCTGCCGGCTGCAGCTGGTCCGACCTTCACAACCGATCCTTCGCAGACCACTGGCGGTTCTCGCCGAGCCAGGAGGCTGAGCTGGTGACCGGGCGCTCGCCACACCTGTCCGTGATGGCGATCACCGAAGAGGGATCGCCGGCCGCGCTCGCGTGGGGCCAGGTCGAGTCCTACCTCGAAGACTCTCGACCGCAGCCGGTCGGCATCGTGAGCTCCGTCGGCACCGTCCCCGAGCATCGGCGCGAGGGCTTGGCCACCTGGCTGGTGGCCGAACTTCTGAACCGCCTCCGCGATGGGGGCGCCCGTTCGGCTTCGCTCTACGTCGACCGCTGGAACCGCACGCGGGCGTTCGACGCGTATCGCAAGCTCGGGTTCAAGCCGGCATTCGAGTCAGAGGTCTGGGAAGTCGCCTGGTAGTTGGGGCGAAACCGCCACACTGAGCCGGTGCGGGGGTTGCGGGCGCTGGCGGCTCTTGTGATCTTGACCGCGGCAGCATGCAGCTCGCCGCAGTCCACCTCACCCGGGCCGGTGAGCCACAACCTGAGCTCCCCGCCTCCACTGCTCACGACGGCGATTGCCCAGGCCGCGCACCTCGGCCGCGCCGGCACGGGCACGCAGGTCGACCTAACCCTGGGCCTCAAGGCGCGTTCGCCAGACCACCTGGCCAAGCTCATTGCTTCTGGCCAGACCATCACGCCGGAGCAGTACGCAGCCGAGTTTGGACCTGACCCGGTCAAGGTTCAAGCGGCGCTCGGCGCGCTCACATCGGGCGGCTTGCATGCCGAGTGGCGCAGCGGCTCTGGATTGATCGCGGCGGGTGGTCCCGCTCCCGCGGTGGCGGCGTTGTTCGGAGTCGACATCGAGGACTACCGGCTCGGCAACGGGACCACGTTTTACGCCTCGCTGGACACCCCCACAATTCCGCCTGCGATCGCGACCGTCGTCAGCGGCGTGACCGGCCTCGACAACTACCGGCACGTGCGTACCTATGCGGTACGGCCGGGCGGCTTGACGCCCACGGACGTGCTCGCCTTCTACAACCTGAAGCCGCTTCGCGAGTCGGGACTCGACGGCTCCGGCATCACCATCGTCCTGCCCGAGATCGACGACCTCCCCAACCTCACGGACCTGGACAAGTTCGCGACCATGTTCAGCCTGCCGCTGTACGGGCCGCTGCTGACGCTCAAGCGAGACCCTTCGTGGGGGACGCCTATGAAGCCGCAGGGCGAGACCGTTCTCGACCTGGAGATCATCCACCAGGTCGCGCCGGCGGCGAAGATGGTCGTCTACTTTTCGGCCCCTGA
>DASWGE010000471.1:0-7101 GCA_036393895.1 Streptosporangiaceae bacterium
GTCAAGGTGCACCCTGGCATGAACTCTGGACACGATTCCCGTGTCGTCGGCGATGCGCAGCGGCCTGGCCGTGCCGCCAGCCACCGAAGCGTCCAGGCTCGGCTCGCGGCCTAGGACGTAGTCGCTGTCAAGCTGGAATACCGACCCGTCGTCGAGCAGCAGGACGCCGAGCGGCGGGCGCTCGCCCGGCCTCGGCACCAGTGTCTGCTGGTTCATCGAGATGCCGCAGATCGCGCAGAACAGTGCTTCAGGATCGTCGAAGTGGCCGTTCTTGCAGTACACGCCCTGGATGAGCGGTCCGACCGAGACGTAGCTGCTTGAGCCGGGCGGCATGTCCTTGACCTTCGACAACGGCACGCGTGCCGGAACATCGACGCCGCTGCCCGAGCCAGCATCGAGCAGCAGTACCGCCTCGAACGGCTGGCCTGGTGCCTGCTCAAAATCGGCCTGATTGGCCTCGGGCGGAGCCGTTGCCTCACGTTGTAGGTCATCTGCCGGGCCCGGTCCCGCTCCGCCCAGCGGCATCTCCTCCGGCAACGCGGCCGCGGATTGGTCGGCCGATGGCGGCCCTGAAGGCCCGGACCACAGTTCCGTGGCCTGCCGTTCTTGCGCGGATGAAGGGTCTGCCGTCGAGGTCCCCGCCCAAGCCGCCGTCTGCTCGAACGGGGCGCTTGGGGCCGGCGCCGCGGCGGATTCCGCTACCGGTAGCGCGGCGGGCGCCGATTCCGCGGCTGGCTCGGCCACCCTCGCCTCGCTGGCTGCCTGGCCCGACGCTGCGGCCGGTCCGGCCGCCGCTGCCACTCCCCTGGCCCTGGCCCGGGGAATCTCCATCGCCGATGTCTGCGCTCCGGAGATGTCCGAGGCATCCTCAGGGACCCCGGTGGCCTGCCCCGGCTTCCTACCCTGGCGCTGGCCGAGTCCGGCTACTCCCCGCCCGGCAGGCGGCAGCCCGTACGTCTGCCCGCCGGCGTAATAACTCAGCCCGCCCGCCCGAACCGTGCCCGCGTCAAGTCGCGAGAACCTGTCAGTACTCGCGACGCCGTTGTCGGCCGGACTGAGCCCGCCGCGGACACCGCTGACCGGGGAGCGCACGGCGCCGCGCAGCAGCACGGTCGGATGGCCCGACTCGATCCGCGCGGTTCCGTCGGCGGTCGCGACGTCGGCCCAGGCAGCGCCGCTGACGGTGACGGCCAGCCCTGATCCTGACGGACCGAATGCCAGCACGGACGGCCCTGCTGCGGCGGCCGCGAGCGCGTCAGCGATCGCGTCAGTGAACTGCGATCCGTCGCCGCCTGCCGCGGCGATCTGCTCAAGCAGGTCGAGCAGGTCATCGGCTGCCTGGCTGTCCTCAAGGCTGCAGAGCAGGATCAGGTCGCCGCGCCTGGCCAGCACGCCGTCGCCAGGAACAGGAAACAGCCCGGGCGCGGGCCCGTGGCTAATATCGTGCTCACTGCCGCCCTGCTCCCTCACACAAGTCTCCCGCCATGAAAGCGCCACCGGATGAACGGAACGCGCATCGGGCCGTTGGCCACCAGCCACACTGCCAGCCAGACAACCGCGAAATCAATGACGAAAGCGTCGGTCGGCACCGTGCCTTTGATGCCCGGTATCGCGCCAGCCCGGAGCAGCAACCAGACGAGCACGCCCTCCGGGATGGCCGTCAGCAGGCCGAAGAGCGTAGGCCAGTCCTTTTCCCAGCGCCACTGCATCACGAAGTGATACAGGAATTCCCAGCCGATGCCAAGGACGGCGACCGCGGCGAGTATCAGGAAGGTGTTCTGGTAAACGACCGAGAGCGGCGCTGAGATGGGCAGCAGAGGGCCGATGATGAGCGTGACAATCCCGCCGACCACAGCGAGCAGGACAAGCCGGGTCTGAATCCGGCCACCCAGGGTGGGTAGCACCTTCGGTCTCCCATCTGTGACTATTTAGGGCTGCTTATTCCGTGCCCACCTAAGCCATTGCCGAATCGACCGGAAAGTTCCGATCCTGCGGCAGAATCCTCGGCGCGCCAGGTCGTCAGCGATCTCCTGGGCCGCGACCTGCAGCCCGAGGAACGTGTCGACGCCGGGGAAGTAGCCGCCGAGCGTCGTCGCGCCCGAGGCGTACACCACGCCGGGACCGCTGCTCGCCCCGCGCAGCTCGAACGTGCGCTCCACGTCAAGCCGTCCGAGCGGGTTACGGCCGACGCCAGAGTGTTCGAGCAGGTCGGCAAGGACCCTGTGCTCGGCGATGTCGGCTTCGAGCCCGGTGCAGTCGATCACGAAATCGGCAGCCACCTCAACCATGCCGGCCTGCGTCTTGACGCAGCTCACGATCACGCCCTGGTCCAGCCGCATCTCTTCCACGGTGCCGGCCATAGTCCGGTACCAGCCGGCCTCGCGGCCCGTGTTCATCTGCGACTGCCAGCGCCTGCGGTACGGCGTGTTGGTTCCGCCCATGAGCTTGTAGGCCTTGCCGCGGTCCTCGCCTTCCAGCTTGCGCATCCTGGCTTTCAGCTGCCCGCCCCAGACCGACTTCGGGTAGTTGAAGCCCTGATAGGCAAAGCCGTGTGCGCCCTTGCGCCGGTTCCACGCGTTCGGCCCGTGCGAGGTCGCGATGTAGGTGCGGAACAAGTGCACGATGTCGGTGGACAGCCCGTGTTTGCTCCGATCGTCCATCAGGCGCGCCAGGACACGGGAGGCGACGATGCCGCCGCCGCGGAGCATCACCACCAGGTGCTTGGTGCGCGCGGCCTCGTAGACGTGCTCGTGCTCCTCGTACGCGCTCACCACGTGGTGGAAATCCTGATGAGCGGTGCGGAACTCCTGCAGTTCTGGCAGGAACCGCAGGCCCGGGTAGCCGACGGCGAGGTGAATGAATTCGGCGCGGTAGGCCAGCCGCTTGGTCGGGGTTGAGCCGACCATCGGCGTCAGGATGATGAAGTAGCCGCCGCCACGGCGCTTGCGGATCATCCTGACCTGACCCTTGACGAGCATCTTGGGGTAATCGATCCGCTTCGTCTCTCGCTCGAGCCCGGCGAACACCCGGCCGGCCTTCGGCGTGTAGTAATCGGCAAAGATGGGCTCGATCAGGACCTGCCAGAGCGGTGCGAGTGTCCTGTCGCCGATTGCCTCGGCGAGCGCGTAGGACGGGAACCCCCAGATATTGTCCGGCCTGGACGCTGAGTCTGACCTGATCCGCTCCGGCTTCGGGATCTGGGAGACGCGGGTCAGGTATTCGTAGGTCTGCCAGGGGAAATCGAGGTTGGACAAGATCGCGATCCGGTCAGTGCTCACGCCGGCGATTCTCAGGTAGTCGACCGTGACGAAGGAGCCGATCCCGCCGCCCACGCTTACCAAGGGCACGTCCGTCACGGGGATGCCGGCCGCCTGCAGCATCTCGTCCGTCCACTGGTCGGACCTGAGCAGCTCATCGGTCAGGTCGCCTGCGCCTGGCGCCGCGCCCTGACCGGCCGCGGCGACAGCCTCGCTTCCCGCCGGCGTATGCCGCCGCAGCGTCTCCGGCTCCGTCCGCGCCTGCGCTGCCCTTGACCCGGCGGTCGGCTGATCGATCACTTGCTGCTCCGATTCGTGCATGCCCGCAGGACTCGATCCGGGTTAGTCGGCAGATATGACTGCGAACGTCACCCGTTGGTTGGCGCTGTTATGGGCCAAACACCTGAGAGTGTGGCATGTGACACACTAGCCGACAAGACGCTCCGCAATTGCGGGATAAACGGCGCATGCCAACCAGAGCAGAGTAGGTCAAAGGGGTGGTTAAATATATATCCACATTATCGATGGATTGAGCCGCGCCCGAAGCCATAGACCACCCAGACCTGGCCCGGCGCGAAGGGCATCCGACGGCCATCGGGCAGCGTGAAAGTCGTACCGCCGTCGGCGCTTGGGCGCGACCAGTGCACCTGGTAGGCGCGCCCGTTGCGCAGCACCATTGCCCTGCCGCTGCCCACCGTGTGCGCGAAGGGCGGTCTGCTGCCGCGCTCGAGGAATCCCGACGTCCCGACCTTGACGTACTGGACGACGATCGTGTGCCCGCCGAGCTGCTTACCATCGGCTGCCTTGGCCGGGCTGCCGTCCATCCAGACAAGCCACCGGTGCTGGGCGCCCGACCATCCGAACCTGAAACCGGCGGACTGGTAAGCCACGTTGTAGACGCTGATGTGCTTGCCGCCGGCTGGGGCCGGCCCGAATCTGAACCCGATGTCCCTCGCCTTGCTCGCCCCCTTGGCCTCGGAGAGCAGCGTGCGGGTCTTCGCATACAGGTTGTACGGCGCAATCCTGCTTGAGCTCCTGAAGTAGCCGCCGACGGTGCCCGCGTAGAGGTTGACGATCCTGGCGTGCTCTACGACCGGCAGCAGCCGGGGCTGAGCGCCGGAGAAAGCGAAGGCTGGCCTGCCGAACTGCCGCAACAGCTGGATGTCCTCCTCGCGCGAGCTGCGCACCGGCCCGACCACCGGCGGAATATGCGAGGAGAACACGGCGAAGATCCGGCTCAGCCCGCCCTCGACCGGGAGGAGGTAGACGATGTCGGCCTTCGTCAGACCGGTCGGCGGCCTGGCTTGCGGGACGTTATCGATCTTGAAGATCAGCTCTCTTCGGAGCGAGGATACGGGTTCGCCAGTGAACGGGGATGTCAGCGCGCGCTGCGAGTGACCAGCCTGCCCAGCCGTCCCCGCGCATCCGCTCAGCAAGAAGAATCCGCCGGCGAGCACCACCGGCGCGATCGCTGAGCTGATTGCGGATCTTCGTGCCCCTCGAAGAATCCGCATGTGCGGCCTCACCGAACGGAGGCTACCACCGCAGGCACACCACCCTGCGCACGCCGAACCGGCCGGCACCTGACTCGCGCCGGGCTCGTGATCCCGGACATTTCTCAGAATCTGCTCGCTGCTCTGCACCTACGCAGATAGAAGACCAGGATCATGGAATGGTGGACGATCCTTTCCGGTATGACGCGAGGCTGGCGGGGGAGATCGAGGCGCGCTGGCAGCGCCGTTGGGCAGACGACGGCACGTTCGCCTCGCCCAATCCGGCCGGGCCGCTCGCGGCAGGCTTCGAGCACATGGCCGGCCGTACCCCCTGCTACGTGCTCGATATGTTCGCCTACCCGAGCGGCATCGGGCTGCACGTCGGCCACCCGCTTGGTTACATCGCGACCGACGTGTTCGCCAGGTACCAGCGGATGTGCGGGCGGCATGTGCTGCATGCCTACGGCTACGACGCGTTCGGTCTGCCGGCGGAGCAGTACGCGATCGACACAGGCCAGCACCCGAGGGTGACGACCGAGACGAATATCGCCGTCATGCGGGCTCAGCTGCGCCGCCTTGGCCTGGGCCACGACGCGCGACGCGAGTTCGCCACGAGCGACCCGCTGTACTACCGCTGGACCCAGTGGATCTTCGGCCGGATCTTTGACAGTTGGTTCGACGAGCGGACCGGCCAGGCCAGGCCGGTCGCCGAGCTGATCGCCGAATTCGAGTCTGGCCTGCGCGTTACGCCGGACGGCAAGGGCTGGCCCGACCTATCCCCCGCGCAACAACGCGGGATCGTGGACAGCCGACGGCTTGCCTACCTGTCCGACGAACCGGTGAACTGGTGCCCCGCGCTGGGGACTGTCCTGGCCAACGAGGAGGTCACTGGCGACGGCCGCAGCGATGTGGGCAACCACCCGGTCTACCGCAGGCGGATGCGGCAGTGGATGCTGCGGATCACCGCGTTCGCTAGCCGGCTTTATGACGACCTCGACCTGGTGGACTGGCCAGATTCGGTCAAGCGGATGCAGCGGCACTGGATCGGCGCGGGCCAGGGCGGCGATGCGGCGCGGTCGCCGCGGATGCGGGACTGGCTCTTCTCCCGGCAGCGGTACTGGGGTGAGCCGTTTCCCATCGTCTACGACTCCGCCGGTCTGCCGGTCCTGCTGCCCGACGAGATGCTGCCGGTCGAACTGCCGGAGACCACCGATTTCCGGCCGGTGCCCGCAGCGGATGAGGCAAGCGAGCCCGTACCCCCGCTTGGCCGGGTTCCAGGCTGGGCGAGCGTCGAACTCGACCTCGGCAATGGCAGGCAGCTCTACCGGCGTGAGCTGAACACAATGCCGCAATGGGCCGGTTCTTGCTGGTACTACCTGCGCTATCTGGACCCGACCGACAACCAGGCTTTCGTTAATCCGGTCAATGAGAAGTACTGGATGACCAGGGCAGGCCAGGCGGCCGCTGAGGAAGGAGGCGTCAGCCTGTACGTAGGCGGCGCCGAGCACGCCGTCCTGCACCTGCTATATGCCAGGTTCTGGCACAAGGTGCTCTACGACCTCGGCTATGTCTCGACCTGCGAGCCGTTCGAGCGGCTGGTTAACCAGGGTTACGTGCTGGCCGACGCGTTCACCGACGAGCGCGGCCGGTACGTGCCCGCAGCCGACGTCCTGACCTCCGCCGACGGATCGGCACGCTATCAGGGCAGGCCGGTCGTCAGGCGAGCGGGCAAGATGGGCAAGTCGCTGAAGAACGGGGTCAGCCCCGACGAGATCTACCTGCGGTACGGCGCCGACACCCTACGGCTATACGAGATGGCGATGGGCCCGATCGAGGCCGACCGCCCGTGGCGGCCCGAGGACATCGCCGGGGCGCACCGGTTCCTGCAGCGGCTCTGGCGGGCCATCATCAACGAGCAGACCGGGCTGGCGGTCATCAGCGAGCGACCGCCCGACGCCGCCACGCTGCGACTGCTGCACCACACAATCGCCGCCATCCGCGAGGATTTCGCCGGGCTGACGTTCAATACCGCCATAGCCAGGCTGACGGAGCTGACCACCGCGTCGGCCAGGGTCGCGGCCAGGGACGGGGCGCTGCCGCGCGGGATCGCCGAACCGCTCGTGCTCATGGTCGCACCGCTTGTCCCGCACATCGCCGAGGAGTTGTGGCAGCGGCTCGGACACTCTGGTTCGCTTGCGTACGAGTCGTTCCCCGATGCCGATCCCGTGCTGGCCGAGGAGGCCTTCGCGCGGATTCCCGTGCAGATCAACGGCAAGACCAGGGTCGTCGTTGAAGTCCGATCAGGCGCGGACGGCGAGGAGACCGAGCGGACAGTGTTCGCTGACCCTGAG
>DASWGE010000472.1:0-3518 GCA_036393895.1 Streptosporangiaceae bacterium
GGCCGAGGTCACGAAGGAGAGGTACGAGCTCGAGCACAACCCCGAGTCGGAGGCTCGGGAGCTAGCCGCTGTGTTCCGTCACCGAGGCGTGGACGCCGAGCTGGCGGACCGGGTCGCGCGGCAGATCGGGCGGCGGCCGGAGGAGGCACTGCGCATGCACGTGCGCGAGGAACTCGGCGTCGACCATCACGAGCTGCCCTCGCCGTACGTCGCCGCGGGCGCCTCGCTCATCACGTTCGCCGTCGGCGCGCTGATCCCGCTGCTGCCGTTCCTGTTCGGCTTCGACTCGCTGCTGGCCGCGCTCCTGATCGCCGGTGTCGCGGCGTTTATCGGCGGCGGTACGGTGTCGCGGATCACCGACCGGCCGTTCCTGCGCGGCGCGGTTCGCCAGCTCGCGCTCGCCGGGGTGGCCGCCGGGCTCACCTACGGGATCGGCCACGTGGTCAACGCGGCCGTCCACTAACAGGGCCTTACCAGACGTCCAGGGCCTTACCAGCCGTCGCCGAACGATTCCTCGGCATGCCCGCCGGACGAAAGCAGCTCGAGGTCGGCCTCGACCATCATGCCGACGAGCTCCTCGAAGGTCATCTTCGGCTCCCAGCCGATCTGGTCCCGCGCCGCCGACGGATCCGCGCACAGCTTGTCGACCTCGGCTGGCCTGATGAAGGCCGCGTCGGTGACAACATGATCGCGCCAGTCCAGATCCGCCACCTTGAAAGCGTGGTCGAGCAGATCCTCGACCGAATGCGTCACGCCGGTCCCGATCACGTAGTCGACCGGCTCATCCTGCCCGAGCATCAGAGCCATGGCACGGACATAGTCCCCGGCGAAGCCCCAGTCCCTGCGGGCCGACAGGTTCCCGAGCCTGAGTTGCCGCTCGTACCCGAGCTTGATCTTGGCGACGCCCAGCGAGATCTTCCGAGTGACGAACTCCGCGCCGCGCCGCGGTGACTCGTGGTTGAACAGGATCCCGGAGACCGCGAACATCCCGTACGACTCGCGGTAATTCTGGGTGAGGAAATGCCCGTAGGCTTTCGCCACGCCGTACGGGCTGCGCGGGTGGAACGGGGTCTGCTCGGTCTGCGGGGACTCCCTGACCATGCCGAACATCTCCGACGACGAGGCCTGGTAGAACCTGATCTGGCCCCGGCCCGGGCTGCGGGACGCGCTGATGCCGCTGCATACCCGAATAGCCTCTAGCACGCGCAGCACGCCGAGTCCGGTGACCTCGCCGGTGAGCTCGGCCTGCGCCCACGACATCGGCACGTACGAGATCGCAGCGAGGTTGTACACCTCGTCGGGCTGCACGCGCTCGACCGCAGAGATCAGGCTCCCCTGGTCGAGCAGGTCACCCCGGATCAGCCTGACGTCGCCGAGGAGCTGCCTGAGCTGGCGCACCCTTGGGTTGCGCTGGCCCCGGACTAGGCCGAAGACCTCGTACCCCTGGGTAGTCAGGTACTCAGCCAAGTAGGACCCGTCCTGGCCGGTGATGCCGGTGATCAGTGCTCGTCGGGACAGGATTGCCTCCAGGTTCGGTGGCCGGTCGCGCCGCAGCCAGGCGGGCTGGCCGACTGCGGGCCAGGCTACCGGCCTCGTCGCGGCAGCATATCGGCACCTGGCCGCTGCGGTGACATCTCCGACCGGACCGCCCTATAACGGTTGCCCAGCTTGCCCGGGGCTAGACCGGTCTGGGGCGTGGGATCCCCAGCGTGGCCAGTGATAATGTCGCTGCGAGCAGGGTCAGCGGATCGGCCTCGACCGGCACGCCGCGGCCAGCGCCGGCGAGGAGGAGGCAGACCCGCGTGACCACAGCGACCGATGACGAGGATGACCGGGTCGAGGTCCCGCTTCGCGTGGCGTTGCTCTCTTACCGGAGCAAGCCCCATTGCGGCGGCCAGGGTATCTATCTGCGTCACGTCTCCAGGGAACTGGCCGCGCTCGGGCACCACGTCGAGGTCTTCTCCGGTCAGCCGTATCCCGAGCTTGAGCCTGGGCCGGAGCTGCGGACCCTTCCGAGCCTGGATCTGTACCGAGACGAAGACCCGTTCCGCACGCCCAAGCCGAGCGAGTACCGCGACTGGATTGACGTGCTTGAGGTCGCCATGATGTGGACTGCCTCCTTTCCCGAGCCGCTCACCTTCTCGATCAGGGCGCTGCGCACGCTGCGCGCCCGCTGCGCCGACTTCGACATCGTCCACGACAACCAGGTGCTGGCCTACGGCATGCTCGGGATACCGCGTCTGGGGCTGCCGCTGGTCACCAGCATCCATCACCCGATCAGCGTGGACCGCAGGATCGAGCTCGCCCAGGCTAGGGGATGGTCGAGGTTGACCAAGCGGCGCTGGTACTCCTTTGTCCGGATGCAGTCCAGGGTCGCGCGGCGGGTCGGCGCCGTCATGACTGGCTCGGAATCCTCGCGTGCAGACATCATCCGCGACTTCAAGGTGGCGCCTGGCAACGTCAGGGTGATCCCGCTCGGGGTGGACACCCGGTTGTTCCACCCAAGGCCCGCGCCGCGGCTGCCGGGCAGCATCATCGCCGTGGCCAGCGCTGACTCGCCGGTGAAAGGGATTCCCACCCTGTTGCGGGCGTTCGCCAAGCTTTCGACAGAACGGGACTCATCGCTGACTGTCGTCGGCAAGCCGGCTCCCGGCGGTCCGACCGAAAAGCTTATCGGCGAGCTGTCGCTTGGCGACCGGGTGCGGTTCGTGACCGGTATCAGCGACACCCAGCTCGCTGAACTAGTGGCGAGCACCGAGGTGGCGGTCGTGCCGTCGCTGTACGAGGGCTTCTCGCTTCCCGCGGTCGAACACATGGCGTCGGGAACTCCGCTGGTGGCCAGCAGGACGGGCGCGCTGCCCGAGGTGACCGGGGACACGGCCTGCCTGGTCACGCCCGGCGACGCGGAGGACCTGGCCGCGACGCTGCGCCGGCTGCAGGACTCGCCTTCCGAACGTGAGCGGCTTGCGGCCGCCGCGTTCGAGCGGGTGCAGCAGCGGTTCGCCTGGCCGGCCGTGGCCCGGGCGACCGTGGCCGAGTACCGGCGCGCGATCGCCGCACGAGCAGCCGCCGTGGCTCCTTCGCCCGGAGCCGCCCGGGTCCATCCGCCCGGCCCCGCCGCGGGGGTTCCTTCGCCCGGAGCCGCCAATGCTGACCGTTGACTTCGGCCGGATGCCGATCTCGGCAGGAGAACGGCTGCTGGACCTGGGCTGCGGCGGCGGCAGGCACGCGTTCGAGGCGGCCCGCCGCGGCGCCAGGGTGGTGGCCATGGATACTGACCGCGCCGAACTCGACCGGGTCACCGCGACGTTCGCCGCCATGGCCGAGGCCGGCGAGATTCCCGACGGCGCCTCGGGCCAGGCGGTCGCCGGCGATGCCACTCGTATCCCGTTCCCTGACGGCTCTTTCGACAAGGTCATCGCCGCCGAGGTGCTCGAGCACCTGCCCGCCGACCAGAGCGCGATGAACGAGATCGCCAGGGTCCTGCGACCTGGCGGCATGGCAGCGGTGACGGTGCC
>DASWGE010000473.1:0-4196 GCA_036393895.1 Streptosporangiaceae bacterium
CCGACCCCGCACCTCAACGGTCGGCACACGATCTTCGGCGAGGTGATCTCGGGCGGCGATGTCATCGATTCGATCAGCAATGTGCCGACTGGCAGGAACGACCGGCCGGTCGATGACGTCGTCCTTGAGTCCGTGGTAATCCAGCGCGACGGCGACACGGCGGAATCTGGCAACCCGGGATCTGGCAGTTAGAGCGATGACCATACCCCCAGGCCCGCCGGGCCCCCCTGGCCCGCAGGACCGCAGCCCCGAGTCCGACGTCACGGCGTCAGCCCCGACCTGCTTCCGGCACCCGGGCCGCGAGACCTACGTCTCATGCGTCCGCTGCGGTCGCACGGCCTGTCCCGACTGCCTGCGGTCGGCGGCCGTCGGCCAGCAGTGCGTCGAGTGCATCAGGGAGGGCAGCCGGGGGACCAGGCGGGCCACCGCGCCCTTCGGCGGGAAGGTGACGAACCGGCCGGTCGTCACCTGGACGCTGATCGCGCTCAACGTGTTCGTCTACCTGCTTGAACTGATCAATCCGGACAAGGCCGTCCATTACGGCGGCATGATCGGCGGAGCCTTCGATCCGGTTCTCAACGAACGTGTTGGTGTCGTGTTCGGCGACTGGTACCGGCTCCTCTCCAGCGCGTTCCTGCATGAGCCCCTGTCCACCGGATTCGGCATCTTCCACATCGCGTTCAACATGTGGGCGCTGTATGTCGTGGGCCCGCCGCTTGAGCAGATGCTCGGTCGGTTGCGCTTCATCGCCATCTACCTGGTCAGCGCCCTCGGCGGATCGGTGCTGTACTACCTGCTCGTCCCGCCCAACTCGCCGCCCGCAATCGGTGCCTCAGGGGCGATCTTCGGGCTATTCGGCGCGTGGTTCATTCTGTCTCGGCGGCTGCGGCTAGACGCCAGGATGGTCGTCATCCTGATCGTGGTCAACTTGGTGCTCAGCTTCACCGTGGCGGGTATCGCCTGGCAGGATCATGTTGGTGGGCTCATCGCTGGCGGAGCGCTGGCCGCCGCTTATGTCTACGCCCCGCGGGCTAACCGCACCCTGATCCAGGTCGCGGCCACGATCGCACTGATTGGCGTACTGATAGCTGGAGTCGTGCTCAGGGACGAGCAGCTAGTTCATGCCGTAATAGTGCGGTTCTAGCGCCACCTGGTGGCAAGCATGACCCCCGAGACGATCAGCGCGAACCCGATGACCAGGTTCCACTGCTGGATCGCCTCGACCGGCAGTTTCTGGCCGCTGACATAGAAGGTTGCGATCCACACCAGGCCGACGATCAGGCAGCCGAGCATGGTCGGCACCAGCCAGGGCGGGCTCACCCGCGCTTTCGTCGAACGTGGCGGCGGGGTATATACCGCCTTCTTCCTGACACGGGACTTGGGCACGGTGGTCTCCTGGTCGAATCCTGCTGCGCGGCGAGCGCGCGACCTTGATCGCAAGCGTAGTCGGTCGCCCCGCTGCCGGGTTCCGGCTCGCGATGCCGCTAGGGCAGCACACCTCAGTGCTTCAGCCCGGGCGGCACACCTGCGTGCTTTGACGTGGGCGACGAACTGGGCGATGGGCTTGAGCTCGGACTCGGGCTGGACGATGACGACGGCGGCGGGCTCGGCGAGGAGGTCGAGCCCGGCTCCACGTAGATGGTCACGGAACCGCCTGGAAGGACCGCCTTGCCACGACTCGGTGAAGTCTTCCAGACCGTGCCGGGAATCGTGCCCGGCGGCCCCGGCGTGTGGAAGACCTGGTAGAACAGACCAGCCTGTTGCAGCCGGGCGGCGGCATCGGCCTCCATCAGCCCGCTCAGCGGCGGCACCGCAACCCCGCCGCCGGAGACATTCAGCACGATCTGCGTGGTGAGCGGGATGGTCTTCCCCGCGGCCGGGTTGGTACTTACGACCTCGCCCTTCTTGAACTTCAGGCTCGCCACCGGGGACGACGAACTGGGGGTGACGTTCTTCCAGCCGTCCTTGCTCAGCAGGGCGATGGCATCCGCTGTCTTCATGCCAGAGACGTCGGGGAGCGTCTGCTTGCCAGGCCGGACGTTGTATTTGAGTATGACCTGGCTCCCCTTGGCGACCTTGGTGCCGCCGGCGGGACTGGTAGTGGTCACCACGTTGTAAGGCCCGGTCTGCGACGTGTGCCCGATCGGCCTGGGCGTGAGCCCGGCGTGCCTCACCGCGCGTTCGGCGGCGGCTAGCTTCATGCTCTGCAAGTTGCTCGGCACGGCGATCGTGCTGCCCGAGCTGCTGACCAGCTGATAGGCGGCAATCGCACCGCCGATGACCGCCAACGCCAGCACGGCAGCCACCCAGGGCCAGACCGCGCGCTTGCGGCGTTGCCGTACGCCGGTCTCCTCCTGGCCGTACTGGTACGGCGGCAGCGAGCCCGTCTGCCTCTGGAGCTGGGTCTGGCCGAGCTGATCCATCCGCCTGGTACCGGCTCCGGGCTGGGCGTACGTGGACGTCATCGGCGGCGCCGCAGCGACAGGGACGCCGGATAGCGCGCGTTGGATGTCGCTGCGCATCTCGGCCGCTGACTGGTACCGCTCAGCGGGGTCCTTCTCCATGGCCCTGAGCACGATCGCGTCGGCCCAGGCAGGCAGCTCGGGATCGACCCGGGACGGAGGGACAGGGGCCTCTCTGACGTGCTGGTACGCGATCGAGACCGGCGAGTCGCCCATGAACGGCGGCCGACCGGTCAGCAATTCGTAAAGCAGGCAGCCGACCGAGTACAGATCGGACCGCGCGTCGACCCGCTCCCCCCGCGCCTGCTCTGGCGACAGGTACTGGGCGGTCCCGATCACCTGCGCGGTCTGCGTCATCGTGGCCTGCGTGTCAGCCACGGCGCGGGCGATGCCGAAGTCCATCACCTTGATCTCGCCCTGCCGGTTCAGCATCACGTTGCCCGGCTTGATGTCGCGGTGCACGATGCCCGCCCGGTGGCTGTAATCGAGCGCACGCAGCACGCCGTCAGTGATCTCGAGCGCCCGTTCGGGCAGCAGCCGCCGGTCGTCGCGCAGCAGGTCCCTGATCGTCCGGCCGTCGACAAATTCCATCACGATAAACGGGACGTGGGACATACTCGTGCTGTCTTCGCCGGTGTCGTAGACGGCGACGATCGACGGATGGTTCAGCGAGGCGGCGGACTGTGCCTCACGCCGGAACCTGGCCTGGAATGTCTGGTCTCTGGCGAGGTCCTCCCGCAGCGTCTTCACCGCGACCACGCGGTCTAGGCGCAGGTCACGGGCTCGGTAGACCTCGGCCATGCCGCCCCGGCCGACGACCCCGTCGAGCTCGTAGCGGCCGCCGAGCAGCCTTGGCTGAGTCATGTCTCGCACTTACGTTACCGTCCTGCGTCGTGGTGACCGGCTTGCCCGGCGGCAAGAGCCATTGCGAGCCGTTCTGCAATCTATGCCATCGGATGCCCTGCGGGCCATCCGGTCATCCGGGCACGCTGGCCGGCGCGGGCTCAACGCTGCCCCAGGTACGCCTGGATGATCTTGAGTGCGATCGGCGCGGCGGCGTCGGCGCCGAAGCCGCCGCCCTTCACGATGACGCCGACCGCTATCGTCGGGTTGTCCGCTGGCGCGAAACTGGTGAAGACCGCGTCGTCGAGGTGCGAATTGTTCACGCCGTTCTGTGCGGTTCCGGTCTTTGCCGCGATCGGGATCGTTGTCGCCTGGGGACCGGCGGTCGCATAGGCGGTGCCGCTGGGATCTTGCGTGACGCCTTTCATCATGGTGGTGAGGTAGCCAGCCACCGCCGGCGAGATCGGATTCGCGAGTACAGCCGGCTGCGCGGTCTGGACCGTGGACTGGTCAGGGGCCTTGATCTGGGCGACGAGGTAGGGCCGCATCATGGTTCCGCCGTTGGCGATCGTTGCAGCCATCATCGCCTCCTGTAGCGGCGTCACGGTGTCGTTAAACTGGCCGATCGCCGACTGCGCGATCTGCGCTGGATCGCTCAGCGCCGGGTACGCGCTCGCGGAGACGGGGAGCGGGACGGTCAGGTTCTGATTGTTGAAGCCGTAGGCGTTGGCCATGCTGTGCAGCGCGCCACCGCCGACGGTGACACCGAGCTTGGCGAACGCCGTGTTGCAGGACACGGTCAGCGCGTACAGCATCGTCGGGTGCCCGTTGTCGCAAGGCAGGCCGCCGTCGTTCGTGAGGGTGCTGTGGCTGCCGGGCAGCCGGTAGAAC
>DASWGE010000474.1:0-5088 GCA_036393895.1 Streptosporangiaceae bacterium
CGTTACCATGCGCGCGCACGGCATCCTCGACCGCCGCGACGACTTCAGCGTTGGACAAGCTGAGCGCCGCTATGTCCGGTCCGGACAGAAACCGAAACCACAACTCTCCGGCGACCCGATCAGGCAGATGCTTTCCGCCGGACGATGGTGTTACTGCCGCGGTCCGCTCAGCGCTCACGTGCGCTCCTTCCTCAACGACCTTGACCCGGCTCATCAACCGCAATATAGAACGGCGATGGGAACCTGCGCGTCCCGGCCGCTGCTGGCCGCGACCTGCTCGGTCAGGTAAGCTCGCGCGGCCCACAAGTCCGCCCCACCACGCGACCGGAGGTATCTATGAACGGCAAGGGACAGCAGCGGATCGCGGACCTGCAGACGCCGGCGCTGCTGATCGACGCGGCGGTGCTGGAGAAGAACATCGCCGAAATGTCCGCCGCGCTGCCCGGGCCGCGGCTTCGCCCGCACGTCAAGGCGCACAAGTGCACGAACTTGGCCAGGCGGCAGGCGGCTGCCGGGCACGAGCTATTCACCTGCGCGACCATCCGCGAATGCGAGGGCATGGCGGCCGCCGGCCTCGGCCAGGATCTGCTGCTGGCCAATGAGGTGCTCGACGCGCGCCGGATCGGGGTGCTGATCGCCGGCGGCGCCCGGGTCACGCTGGCGATTGACTCGCCGCAAACGATCGAGGCGGCCGCGGCCGGGGGAGTCCGCGAGGTCGTGATCGACGTCAACGTCGGCCTGCCGCGCTGCGGCTGCGATCCAGCCGATGCCGGCAGGCTGGCCGATCTCGCGCGCGGTGCCGGGCTCGAGGTTCGGGGCGTGATGGGCTACGAGGGCCACGTCGTGGCGCTGCGAGACGCCGCTGAGCGGGCAGAGCAGACCAAGACCGCCATGCAGTTCCTGGAGGCCGCGCACGCCGACGTCGGCGGCGAGCTCGTCTCGGCAGGCGGGACCGGAACCTACGCATGCAACACCTGGGCCAGCGAGATCCAGGCCGGATCGTATGCGCTGATGGATACGGACTACGGCAAGCTCGGGCTGCCGTTCGGCCAGGCGCTGTTCGTGCTCGGCACGGTGATATCGAGTTCGGCCGAATGGTCGGTCGCCGACGCCGGGCTCAAGGCATTCGGCATGGATCACGGCAACCCGGAACTTGAGGGCTCCACGGTCTGGTTCTGTTCCGACGAGCACACCACGTTCTCGGCGCCCAGGCACGTCGGCGAGCAGGTCAGGTTCGCGCCCGCGCACATCGACCCGACGGTTGCCTACCACGAGCGGGCCTATGTCTGTTCGGGCGATGAGATCGTTGATATCTGGCCGATCGACCTGCGCGGCTGGTAGCGGGCGCGCCGACGTCGCTCACATCGATGCGCGAGATCACGCGCATTCTGCGGCACTGGCCTTCCGTTTCGATGCCTTTCGGCTGATACTTCTGTTACGCAGAGGCGCGCGCATGTCCCTGGTGTAACGTTCCTGACAACTCCGCGCGCCCCGCGCGGCCAGCCGAAGCGAGGTGCTCCGTGACCACCCAGATTCCGCCGAGCGCGGTACTCGATCCCAGCGAGCGGGCCAGGAGATCGGAGCTGGGTGGCAGGGTGGCGCAGCGGCTCAATGACGCGGGCGTGAACATGCTGGCGCTCTGCTGGGTGGACAATGCCGGGATCACCCGCGTCAAGGCCATTCCGGTCGGCCGCCTGGAACGCGCGGCAGGATGGGGCATCGGCATGTCGCCGGTCTTCGACGTCTTCGTGGTCGACGACAGCATCACCACCAGCAAGCATATCGGCGGTCCTGGCGGTGACCTGCGCTTGATCCCGGAGCTTGAGCGGGTCACGCCGCTGGCCGCTCAGCCTGGCTGGGCGTGGGCGCCCGTTGACCGCTACACCCAGGAGGGCCATCCCTACATCGCCTGCTCGCGCGCGTTCGCCAAGAAGATGGTCGCCAGGGCCGCGCAGCACGGCCTCTCAGGCCAGGCGACCTTCGAGATCGAATGGGCGGTCGGAACGGAGCAGGCCGGCACTTTCGTGCCGGCCTGCGAGGGGCCCGCGTATGGGATGACGCGAGTCATCGAGCTTTCTGATTACGCCCGCGAGGTTGTGGAGGCGATCGAGCAGCAGGGCATTGTGGTCGAGCAGTTCCACCCCGAATACGCGGCTGGCCAGCTCGAGATCTCGGTCGGGCCTCGTGACCCGGTAGGCGCCGCCGACGACAGCGTGCTGGTCAGGCAGACCATCAGGGCGGTGTCGCTGCGGCACGGTTTGCAGACCTCGTTCGCGCCTTCTGTCGTCGCCGGCGGCGTAGGGAACGGCGGCCACGTGCACCTCAGCCTCTGGCGTGACGGGCAGAACCTGCTCGCGAGCGGATCGGGCCGGTACGCCATGACTGCTGATGGCGAGGCGTTCGCCGGGGGAGTGCTGTCGTCGCTGCGGGCCCTGGTCGGCATCGGCGCGCCGAGCGTGGCCAGCTACCTGCGGTTGGTTCCGTCGCATTGGGCGGGCGCCTATCAGTGCTGGGGCAAGGAGAACCGGGAGGCGGCACTAAGGCTGGTGACCGGCTCGACCGGTGAGCAGGACGTGCGGGCCAACCTGGAGGTCAAGTGCTTTGACCTGGCCGCCAATCCGTACCTGGTGGTCGGCTCGCTGTTCGCCGCGGGCCTGGCCGGCCTGGACAATGGCGCGACGTTGCCGCCAGAGACCGAGGGCGACCCGGTCGGACTGTCGGAAGCCGACCTCGCCGAGCGCGGCGCGCGGAGGCTGCCGCAGACACTGGACGAGGCGGTTAGCGCGCTCGAGGCGTGCGACGTGCTCAGGGACGCGATGGGCGAGCCGATGTTCGAAGCGTTCCTCGCGGTGCGCCGGGCCGAGATCGAGCTGTTCGCCGGCGCCGGCCCGGCGGACGTGGTAGCCAGAACCCGCTGGCGGTGGTGACGGTCATGGCACCACCGGCGGAGCCGGGCGAGGCAGCACTGTCGGCGGCCAGTGACGCAGACGTGACCGTCGCCGAGCGGCTGCAACTGAAGCTGGCCGAGCTCACCCCGGCCGAGCGGAAGGTCGCGCGGGCACTGATGGCCGAGTACCCCGTCAGGGGACTGCAACCGGTCGCAAAGCTCGCGGCGACTGCCGGGGTCAGCGCGCCCACGGTCGTGCGGCTGGTGAGCAAGCTGTCGTTCGACAGCTATGCGGGGTTCCAGCGGTCGCTGAAGTCCGAGGTGTCCGCCCGCCTGTCGTCGCCGCTCACGATGCACGCCGGGCGGTCGGCCGCGGACGGCGACGCGCTTAGCCGGTCAGAGCAGCTGTTCTGCGACGGCATCAGGGCGAGCTTCGCCCGGTTGCCACGCGCCGAGTTCGAGCAGGTGGTCAGGCTGCTGGCCGAGCAGCGGCGCGGCGTGACGCTGATCGGCGGCAGGTTTAGCTCGGCGCTGGCCGAGTACCTCGCAGCGCACTTGCGGGTGCTCCGCCCGAACGTGCACGTCATCTCGGCGACGGGCGCCGACCGGACGAGCGCGCTGCTCGACATCGGGCGGCGCGATGTCCTGGTCGCCTTCGACTACCGCAGGTACCAGCACGACACGGTCCGGGCTGCGGTCATTGCCAAGGAGCAGGGGGCGACGCTGATCGCCTTCACCGATCCTTACCTCTCGCCGCTGGCCGCCCATGCTGACGTGATCCTAACCTCCAGCGTGCAGTCGCCGTCGCCGTTCGACGCGCTCACGCCGGCGGTCGCCCTGGTAGAGGCCGTAGTCGCCGCGCTCGTCGACCGGCTCGGTGACCGGCCGCTGGCCCGGATGGCGAGATACGACGCGCTGTCCGCGGGCACGGTCGACGAAGCAAACGAGGAGGAAGCGTGACCACAATCGAGTCGCTGGCCCTGATCGACCACCACGTCCATGGTGTAGTCACCGGCGATCTGGACCGGGCGGGGTTCGAGCTGCTGATGACCGAGGCATCGGGACCGCCCGCGCCGGGCACCACGATGTTCGACAGCCAGCTCGGGTTCACCATGCGGCGCTGGTGCGCCCCCGTGCTCGATCTAGAGCCCTCGGTCGCGGCGGAGGACTACCTGCGGCGCCGCGCTGAACTTGGCACGGCGGAGGTGAACAGGCGCTTGCTGACGGCGGCCGGGGTGGGCCAGTGGCTGGTCGATACCGGCTACCAGAGCGACCAGGTGACCACCCCCGAGCAGTTGGTGCGGGCGAGCGGCGCGCCGGCTAGCCACATTGTCAGGCTCGAGGTAGTGGCCGAGAAGGCAGCCAGGGCGGGGACGACCGCCGCCGCCTGGGCCGGGGCCTTCGCCGAAGAACTCGCCACTGAGACGGCAGCAGCGGGGGCGGTCGGTTATAAATCGATCGTCGCTTACCGGTTCGGATTCGACTTCGATCCGACGAGGCCCGCCTCGGCGGAGGTCGCGGCGGCGGCAGGCCGCCTGCTCCGCGCGCTTGATGCCGACCCGGCGGCGCGGGTTGTCGATCCGGTCCTGCTCAGGCATCTGATCTGGACCGCCATCGACATCGGCAAGCCGCTGCAGTTCCATGTCGGCTTCGGTGACACCGATGTCCGGTTGCACCGGTCCGACCCGTCGCTGCTGACCGATTTCCTGATCGCGACCGAGCCGATCGGCACGCCGATCATGCTGCTGCACTGCTACCCGCATCACCGCGTCGCCGGTTATCTAGCGCACGTGTTCTCGCACGTCTACATGGATCTCGGCGCGGTGCTTAACCACGTGGGCGCTCGCTCGGCCGCGGTACTGGCCGAGGCGCTCGAGCTGACGCCGTTCGGCAAGATGCTCTACTCCTCCGACGCGTTCGGCCTGCCCGAGCTGCATTACCTTGGCGCGATCGGCTTCCGGCGCGACATCTCTCGGGTAACCGGCCAGTTCGTGGCCGACGAAGCGTGGTCGGCCGCCGATGCCAAGCGGGTTGCTGAGCTGATCGGCTCGGCTAACGCTACCCGCGTATACCGGCTGGGCCAGTCATGATGACAGCTCGCCCGTCCTGGCTGACTCGCCCAGCCAGTCGCGTCATCAGGCTGGTCCAGCCGCCGTCCGTCCCGGCGCCGCGGACGCTGCCATGACCAGTACCGCCGTGCT
>DASWGE010000475.1:0-1799 GCA_036393895.1 Streptosporangiaceae bacterium
CTCGGGCACGGCTGCGGGGTCGAAGCCACGGCCCCGGTCCCTGACGAAGACTGAGACCGCGGCGGGCTCGACCTCGGCGAAGAGCGAGACCGTGCCGGCGCCTGACCACTTGGCGGCATTGACCGTCGCCTCGCGTGCCGCTGCGAGTACCGCAGCCAGGTCGTCGTCCAGCGCGCAGTCGCCGACGCTGATCGCCTCGACGACGATGCCGTGCTGCGCCTCGACCTCCTGCTGGATCAGCCGCACACCGCCGGCCAGCGTGGTCGCGAGCCCGTCGAGGGAGCCTGGCGCCCTGCCGTCGAACAGCCACGACCGCAGCTCGCGTTCCTGCGCCCGAGCCAGGCTGACGACCTGGTTCGGGTCGTGAGCCCGCCGCTGGATCAGGGCGAGCGTCTGCAGCACGGAGTCATGCACCCGGGAGGCCATCTCGGCGCGCTCCTCGGCGCGGATCCTGGCCTGCCGCTCGGCGAGCGAGTCGCGGGCGATCCGCAGCCACCACGGCCCGAGCAGGAGCACGATGGCGGCGATTATCGCGAGCACTCCGGTGAGCGGCCAGAGCAGCATGCGGTTGATTTGCTGAGAGATCAGGATGGCCAGGCCGACGATCAGGAGCAGCAGGGCGATGATCAGGCGCAGCCCGAATCGGGATCTGCGGCCCGAGCCGCTGCCCGGCGAGCCAAGGGGCCCGCCCACGATGGGCTCGGCCAGGCGGCGCATGACCGCCTGCTCCTCCTGCGACGCGTTCCGCCAGATCAGGACCAGGCCAGCTAGGGCGATGACGGGCGGCCAGGATAGCGAACCGAGCCAGCCGATATTGAGCAGCGAGGCGATGAGGAGAAGTACCGCGAGCAACGACGCGGCGGCGGCGGCCAGCGCGATGCCGCGCCGGTCTGACTGCGCCCGGCTCGCGATGTTGCCATCTTCCCCCACTGCGGGCACAAACAGCCAGCCCAGCACGTAGGCCGCCACGCCGAAGGCCCCGGCCAGCGAACTCAGCACGAAGACGGTGCGGATGATGTTGACCCCGATTCCGGTGCGCGCGCTGATTCCTGCGGCTACGCCGCCGACGAAGCGCCCCTGCTGCTGCCGGCGCAGCGGGCCGCCGTCGCGCGGCCAGGCGCGATGCCGGTGCAGCGCCCAGGCCCCACGCAGGCCCGGCTGCCCGTCGGGGTAAGGCGAGGCCTCGGGGCTCTGGGGTTGTTCGTCCACCTATCCATCATGGCGCCAGTTCCTGAGTGCTGCCATCAGGAACGTCCCTGATCCGGATGGCCTGGGTTCGGGGTGCAATCAGGGTTCTTCCCGATGGCCCTTATACGTAAGGCGCAGCAGGCTTGAGACATGAACACAACGCAGTCCCAGTCAGAATCCAACATCGAGGCCGGCTCCGCCGACAGCGCGGGCCAGGACAGCCAGCACGGCCAGCACAGCGGCGCTGGAACCGGGCCGGCCTGGCAGCGCAATTCGGGGCTACCCGGGCTGCACGAGCTGCGCCGGCCGGTCGACAACCGCATGATCGCGGGAGTCGCCTCCGGCATCGCCCGTTATCTCGGCGTGGACACGAACATCGTGCGGATCGCGTTCGTCGTGCTCGCGTTCGTCGGCGGCGCCGCGCTGCCGCTGTACGTGGCCGGATGGCTGCTGATCCCCGAGGACGGTGCCGACCAGTCGATCGCCGGCGAGCTGTTCAGCTCGCTGGAGAACCGGTCGCGCTAGATGGCTCAGTCAGACCCGGGAGACCAGATGTCACCGCAATTCAGCCCCTCGTGGATGAACAACCCGCCGTGGACGGCCGGATACTC
>DASWGE010000476.1:0-1595 GCA_036393895.1 Streptosporangiaceae bacterium
GCCGACGCCATCCGAATATCCCAGATCCGCTGCCGGTAGATGATGTACATGATCCCGAGCTTGGCGGCGTTCGCCTGGGCCCACCTGGCGATCTGATAGCCCCGCTGCACCCACGGGCTGGCGGGCATGACGCCGCCTGAGCTGAGCATGAAGTCGCACGCCCGGCCGAGCGGATGCTCCCCGGAACTCTCTGGGCGGTAACAGCCGATGGCGGGGAAGGGACCGAACCTCAGGTCGACCGCGTTCTTAACTGCCAGCATGCGCGGCGTGATGTTCGGCCCGATCACGGGAGACTGCGGATGGAACTTCGCTAGCAGCCGCGCGACCGTTCGTCTCTGGTGCTCCAGCGCAGTGATCATCCGGCGCAGGCTTGTGAGCTTGGCCGCGGCTGCCTGTTCCGCCCTATCGCTGGCGACGGTGAGTCCCTGGAGCGCGCGTTGCCTGACGGCGCGCTGCCTGGCCAGGTACGTGATGATCGCGGACTTGTCCAGGATCTGTCCGCTGTGGCCGCTGAACAGTGCCGCGAGCGCTTGGTTCGTCCCGCCGCTCACGTAGCTTGCCACGGCCAGCCTGGCGAGCTGGCGTCGCCCGGCGGCAAGCTGTCGGCGCAGCCACCGCGCGTGCGATGTCGCAGCCTTCGCGTCAGCCTCCGCGGCGGCGAGAATCTGGAGTTGACCGCGGTACTGCTTGGACAACTTCCCTGCGCGGGCTTCCAGGCTTGCGAACGTCGGGTGCGAAGCAGTCGCGAGTATCCGGGCGTCCAGGCTGGCTAGCGCTGCCGGGTCGACCGTCGCTGCATCACCGGCCGATGGGGCGAGCAGCGAACCCGCGACGATCGCGGCAACCAGGGCCGCGCGACCGCGTGCCGCGCGGTGCGACCAACGTGCCGAAGCGGCGACCCGGCCGTGAGCTGAATCCGAGCGGCGCACAGGCTCACCTCATCCCGCGGTCCGCGCGTGTCAGGCAGGCACGCGCCGCCGTCCACCGACACGTGAGCAAACTGAGCCCGACCATAGCAGCGGAACCCGCTGCTTGCAGGCGGTCTGACCCGATCGGGGCCCAGGCAGCCTGCACGCTGGCGACGCGGATCGTCGGGAATCCCTGTCAGGGCCAGACCAGGCCGCACCAGCATAGGCAGGAGCGACGAATCAGCTAGCCGCGGCGGGTCTATACCTCCGAGACCATTCGCACCGGCGGACGGATGACGGAGGCAAGACATGACCACCCAGCAACCCACAGCTACCAATGCAGTCGTAACTGGCGCCAGCCAGGGCTTGGGCCGCGGCATCGCGATAGCACTGCACCAAACCGGCGCGCACGTGATCGGCGTCGCCCGGGATCCATCCAACTTGGACGACCTGCGGGCTCAGCTAGGCGAGCGGTTCACGCCGGTAGCGGCCGACGCTACGGACCCGACGACCGCCGGGCAGCTGATGGACGCCTACCGGCCGAGGATTCTGGTGCTCGCAGCAGGCGCCAGGCCGCTCAGCCGGCCGCTGCACCAGCACACCTGGGAGACCTTCAGCCACAACTGGCAGGTCGACGTCAAGCAGGCGTTCCATTGGATCCGCGAGGCCCTGCTGATGCCGCTCGAA
>DASWGE010000477.1:0-4229 GCA_036393895.1 Streptosporangiaceae bacterium
GGCCGTCGTGACCGTGCACGACATGCGTACCTCTTCGGCCCCGCTGGCCGAGGCATTCGCCCGCGGCGTCACGTCCTCTGGAGCCGATGTCATAGCCGGGGGCCTCGGCTCTACCGACATGCTCTACTACGCCAGCGGGCAACTCGGCCTGCCCGGTGCGATGCTGACCGCCAGCCACAACCCGGCGAAGTACAACGGCATCAAGCTCTGCCTGGCCGGCGCCAAGCCCATCAGCCAGGACACCGGGCTTCGCGAGCTTCGCGACATGGCCTCCAGTTGGGTACGCACCACTGCCGCGTCGCCGGGTACCGTCCGCAAGAAGGACCTGCTGTCCGGGTATGCGCAGTACCTCAGGACGCTGGTCGACCTGTCCGGCATCAGGCCGCTGAAGGTCGCCGTGGATGCCGGCAACGGAATGGCCGGGCACACGGTGCCCAAGGTGTTCGAGGGCCTGCCGATCGAGACCGTTCCGCTCTACTTCGACCTCGACGGCTCGTTCCCCAACCATGAGGCAAACCCGATCGATCCGGCGAACCTGGTCGACCTGCAGCAGGCGGTGATCAAGTTCTCGGCCGACGTCGGGCTGGCGTTCGACGGCGACGCCGACCGGTGCTTCGTCGTCGACGAGCGCGGCGAGAATGTCTCCCCTTCGGTACTGACCGCGCTGATCGCCGTTCGTGAGCTAGAACGGGAGCCGGGCGCGACCGTCATTCACAACCTCATCACGTCCAGGGCGGTGCCGCAGATCGTGGCCGATCACGGCGGCACCGCGGTGCGGACAAGGGTCGGGCACTCGTTCATCAAGGCGGTCATGGCCGAGCGGGGCGCGGTGTTCGGCGGCGAGCACTCTGGTCACTTCTACTTCAGGGACTTCTGGTTCGCCGACTCCGGGATGCTTGCCGCGCTGCATGTCCTCGCCGCGCTAGGCAGCCAGGACAAGCCGCTCTCGCAACTGCTCGGGCAGTATTCGAAGTATGTCGGGTCAGGGGAGATCAACAGCGAGGTCAGCGACCAGGCTGGAGCCATGGCGAAAGTGCGGAGAGCGTTCGCCGGCCGACCCGATCTCAGCGCCGATGAGCTGGATGGCCTGACGATCACGGCACCGGACTGGTGGTTCAACCTGCGTCCGTCGAACACCGAGCCGCTGCTGCGGCTCAACGTCGAGGCCGAAGACGAGACAATGCTCGCTAGAGTGACTGACGAAGTACTTCACATCGTGCGCGAAGATACGTAGCCCTGGAGAAACCGGTGAATATCGACGACTGGCTGCTTGAGATCCTCGCCTGTCCGAAATGTCACGCGCCGCTGCGCGCCGACGAAGAGGCCAGCGAGCTCGTCTGCACCGGCGCGGACTGCGGCCTCGCGTACCCGGTGCGGGACGACATCCCCGTACTGCTGATCAGCGAGGCACGCGATCCGGCGGCAGGCTAGCTCCCGGCACCGGGTCCAGCGATGAGCTCGGGCGGCCACGGCGACAGCCCGCGCGCTGTCCTCGCTGCGCTTGGCGCGAACCTCGGGATCGCCGCGACGAAATTCATTGCGTTCGTGGTCACCGGCTCGGCGTCGCTCCTGGCTGAATCGGTGCACTCAGTCGCCGACTCGGGCAACCAGGTGCTGCTGCTCATCGGCAGGACCAGGGCCAGGCGCGAGGAGACCGAGGAGCACCAGTTTGGTTTCGGCGCCGAGCGGTACGTCTACGCGTTCATCGTGGCCGTCGTGCTGTTCGTAGTCGGCGCCGTATTCTCGCTCTACGAGGGCGTGAGCCGGTTCACGCACCCGGAGAAGGTGGTCTCGCCGGTCGTCGCGTTCATCGTTCTCGGAGTGGCGATCGGCCTGGAAGCCTTCTCGTTTCGCACCGCCATCAGCCAGTCGAACGAGTCCCGCGGCCGGGTCAAGTGGGGTGCCTTCATCAGGCGCGCGAAGGCCCCCGAGCTTCCCGTCGTGCTGCTCGAGGACTTCGCCGCCCTGATCGGCCTCGGCTTCGCGTTGTGCGCCGTGATCTTGTCGACGGTCACTGGTGACGGCCGATGGGACGGCGCGGGATCCATCGCGATCGGGCTGCTGCTCGGCTGCGTGGCTGCCGTCCTCGCCGTCGAGATGAAGAGCCTGCTGATCGGGGAGTCGGCCAGCCCGGATATGCAGCGTGCCATCGTGGCGGCGATCGAGGAGGGCTCACAGTTCGAGCAGGTGATACACCTGCGGACACTGCACGTCGGGCCCGATTCGCTGCTCGTGGCCGCCAAGGTCGGGGTCCAGCCCGGTGAGCTGGCGGAGACCATCGCGGCCAAAATTAATGACGCGGAGCGCAGGATCAGGGCGAGAGTCCCGATCGCGGAGCTGATCTACCTGGAACCTGACCTGTATGAGGCGTCGCGGCAGGACACGACCGACCCTGCCGTCCGCGCCGCTCGCGCGGCCCGTGCGGCCCGCGGGCGGCGCGCCAGGTGGCAGGCCAGCGCCGCAGGCGACACCCGCGAGCCCCGTGACAGCGGGTCATCGCCTACAGCATGATCTCGACGCTCGCTGGATGACGCTGCGGCGCGCTGTGCTCTGGCATCGCGGCGATGGTCTGGCCGGCCAGCAATGCCCGGGTGACACCCCAGCCGAACAGGGCGAGGAGCCCGGCGGCCCCGGCGATGAAATAGATGTTGCCCGCGATCAGCTCGTTGCCGTGCCAGCTGAGCGGCTGCCTCATCGGCACGTCGGTTACCAGGTTCATGCCGTGCTTGGTTCCGGTCAGCACTGGCAGGCTCGGCCAGTTGACGAAGGCGAGCGCGATCAGCCCGGCCGTAAACAGCCAGATCCGCCAGGAGGCGGCGCGAGATAGCAGCGCCATTCCGCCGAGCGCTGCGAGCCATGGCGCGACCCAGACCCAGTGATGCAGCCAGCTGACCGGCGAGATCAGCAATCCGGTCAGTGCACAGGTGAGCAGGCCCAGCATCGGGTAGCCGTCGCGATACAGCCACGCCGCGCACAGCAGGCCGGTAACCACCGTCAGCGCGGCCGCGATCAGCCACGGGACCATGGCGATCTGGTCATGCTGCAGGATCCGGCTCAGGTAGCCGCGCAGCGACTGGTTCCACGCGGACGCGAAGAAGAAGTTCATGTTCGCCCGCGGCGGGCCGCTCGCCCGGTCAAACAGGGCGCTCTGCCAGTACGTCACCGACGCGCCAGGCAGGACGGCAAAGCCGATCCGCACCGTCGCGGCGAAAGCGGCCGCGGCGGCCGCGGCCTGCCTGAACCTGCGCGTCACCAGCAGGTAAGGGATGAAGATCAGCGGGGTCAGCTTGACTCCTGCGGCGACCCCCGTCGCTATCCCGGTCCACCAGCGGCCGTTACCGTGGCCTTCGGTTCCGGTACCCGCGCGTCCAATGTGCCGACTGACGGCCGGCCGCAGGTCCCAGATGATCGCCGCCATCAGCAGCAGGTTGATCTGGCCCCGGCCAAAATTGGACTGCACCGGCTGAGTCCATAGGGCTACTGCCGCGGCCGCCAGCACGCACCCGGTACGCGCGCGTCCCGCCGGTACCCCGATGCTGGCCAGCGTCATCCAGATCGCGACAACGAGCGCGGCGAAGCTCGCGGCCGTCAGCCCCCAAGCCAGCACCAGCAGGCTCAGATACGACATCGCGGCAAAGCTGGCTGCGGCGAACGGCGGGTAGCTGAACGGGTTGATGCCGTGCGGAGACACCCAGTCGTACAGCTGCGTCGGGTGGCCGGAGCTGAAGTGGTAGGCCTGCCTCACGATCAGCCCGGCGTCGCGGTAGATGCCGAGGCCGAACATCCTGCCGACAAAAGACGGCTCGGCCAGCCGCAGGCCGAACCTGATCAGAGCCAGTGCCAGCGCCCCAGCGCCGATCAGCAGGAGCGGCGTGCCGATCCGCTCGAGCCTGGCGCTGACCTGCCGGTCGACAGTCGCGCTGAGATTTTGTTGCGCCACGACGCCCGAGGTGGTGCGCCGCGCGGGTCGCGCTGCTGGCCGGGCGGCTGCCCACCTCGCGGCGGTCTTGTCGGCCCGCACCTGGACGCTCACGGCAGGCGCGGGCCGCGCATGCCTGGCACGGTATGTCATGCGTGGGTCGTCCTTGATTAGTCCATTCCCGCAGGTCAGCGGCTTGCCTGGCTGCGGCGTACCCCGGCGCTAAAATCGGCAATCGCCCATTAGGGTCAAATAACGTCAGGTTCGCCCCGCGAGGCGCTCGCGAAGAGGCAATGCCGCGGTCGCGAAA
>DASWGE010000478.1:0-7888 GCA_036393895.1 Streptosporangiaceae bacterium
AGGAACGCGAGCGTGACGTTATCCAGGATGACTTTGTCGCCGTGCGCCTTGCGTACAGCCTGCATCTGATAGATGAACTCGGGCATGTCATCAAGGGTAGGGGCAGCGGGCGCGCACTTCGCACGACGGCAGGTACGTCCGGACCTCGCCGGTCCGTTAGGCCCGCAGCCGCCGACCTGTCGCACCGCCGGGCATCACGACGCTAGCGCTTCGGGCGCACGCTCGGTGTCCGCACCGGTGACTGAGTCTTCGCTGGGTGCTGAGCTGTTGAAGAAGGCGGGCTCATCGGGCATCGGAATCCCGTTCTCCGCGTCGGCCCAGCTGCCGACTGCCGCCAGCGCCGCTGAGTCTGCGGCTGCGTCCCCGCCGTCCGCGGCGAGGTCAGGCGCCTGGCGATCCCCGCCGAATCCGCCGGTTCCCTGGCCATCGCCGCCGGCACCGCTGCCGTTGCGGTCAGCAGCAGAGCCGTTGCCGCCGGCACCAACGGCAGCGCTGACATTGCCATCGCCCGCCCCGTTCTGGGATGCCGCGAACTCCGAAGCGGTCATCCCGGTCTGCGGCCTGATCCGGCTGAACTGCGAGACGCCGTGGTTGAGGTCGTGCGCCACCGAGCTTGCTTCGATCTCTACCGAGATCCTCGGCCTGCCCTCCCTGTCATCGAAGGGCCGCACCGTGACGCGGCCCTGGATCGCGACCGGGTCGCCTTTGCGCACGCAGATGGCCACGTTGGTGGCCAGCCGGCGCCAGCAGTTCACCGTGACGTACGACGTCTGGCCGTCGACCCATTCCCCGGTAACCCTGTCCTGCCGGCGCGGCGTCCAGGCGACCCGCATGGAGACGGTCGTGACGCCACTCTTTAGCGTCTTCGAGAGCGGCTGAGTAGCCACGTAACCGGTCAGGCTGATCTGGGCCTCGTTCATCGGAATCCTCCCAGAGCTGTTCGGCAGCAGCGCGCCTCTCGCGCAGGGACTGCCCCGCCGGCGCTGGGCGCCGGCATCGTTGCTGGCCCCTACGATCGCGCTAAGGACGGCTGCGGCGGGCAGACCAGACTCTGGCTGTGGATGCGGACCCCGACGGGCCACGTGTCTGTGGACGAGCCGGGCGAAAGCAGAGCGCGTCCTGGATGATGACCGGTTTCAAGCCCGCGGGCGACCGTGCCGGGGAACGGCACGGCGACGCGTCAGCCCGCCGGAGACTCCGGCCGGTGCTGACCGGCGGCTTGCTCGATGCCGCGCGCCGCGATCCTGGTCTCCTCGCGAAAACGCTCGAGCTCGGAAAGCTCCTGCTCGGCCGGGCCGATCACCATATCCGCAGCCACGCCGACGATCCGCTCCTGCATAGCCAAGGTCACATGCGCCTTCTCGCGCTCCGCGCTCGAAACCACCAGCCGCATGCAGATCGACGACGTCATCGCCCCGAGGACGAGTGTCACTATCGCCAGCGCCGCTATCCACGGCAGTGCGCTGGTCCGGCTGAGCAGGGTGGGAGCACCTGTCGCGGCATGGAAAACCCCGAAGACGACGATGAGCGCAATCCAGGCGACCGCTACCGCGGCGGCACCCAGCAGCAGCCCCTGCCATACGCCCGCAAGGCGCCACCACCAGACAACGCTGTCCTCATCGGGCAGGACCTCCCCGATCGCCGTTCCCAGGGCGCCCGGGATGTCATCAGCACGGGACCTGACGGCCCCCCTGACCGTGTGCGACCACGGCGTGGGCAAGGGCTCAGCTAGCTCGTTGCCGAGGTCGGTGAGCGCGTTGTCGATCTCAGCCTGCTGAGCCCCGGCCGGTCCGGCCGTCACGGATCGAAGGTCGTTCCACAGCATGCCGAGCCGGACCTTGCGGATCGGATCGCGGCCGCCCATGCGCCGGGCGAACCATGCGACCGGCCAGCCGACGAAATCGGCCGCCCGGAGCTCCCTCGCGCTGCGCAGCGCGTCGCCGACGGCTGCGATCCCGGCTGCCGCGTCGAACCGGTCCGCAAGGCGCGACTTGCTGGTCAGAGGAACACGGCCAGCCGGCGCAGCCACGTCGCCCGCAAAGGGCTCGAACCGCGAGACGACACCGTCGACATCGGCGGAGATCCTGGCTGCAGCGGCCCGCCGGGCGGTGACGCCGTCGGCTAGGAGCTTGCGCAGATCTTCCAGGCCATCGCCGCTGACCGCCGACGTCACCAGGATCGGCACGTCGTGCAGGTTCTCAGAATCGAGCAGCCTGCGCAGGTCGGCGACGCATTCATCAACCAGCGCCTGATCCAGCAGGTCGGACTGGTTCAGGACGACAGCGAGCACTGCCCCGTGGCCAGCCATCGGGACGAGGAACCGCTGGTGCACGGCAGCGTCGGCGTACTTCTGCGGGTCAAGCACCCAGATCATGACGTCGGCCATGCTGACCAGCCGGTGCACCAGGTCGCCGGCATGATTCATGACCGAGTCGTGGTCGGGCAGATCGACGAGGACGAGCCCGGCGAGGTCCTCCTCACCGCGGTCGAGCTCGCTCGCACGTGAATATCGGTACCTGGGCGGCACGGCCAGCCATTCCAGGATCGCGCCCGATCCGTCGTCACCCCACACGCAGGCATGGGCGTTCCTGGTCACCGGCCTGGTCACGCCCACCGTGGAGAATTCCGCACCCGCGACCCGGTTGAACAGCGACGACTTCCCGCTGCCCGTACCCCCGGCCAGGACCACGACGGTGTGACTCGACGAGAGCCGCATGCGCTCGCCAGCCCGGGCAAGAGTTTCTTCGGCATCGGCCAGCAGCTTGTCGGCGAAGCCGTCCCTGCCGGTGCGGGCTGACCCGATCTGGATCATTCTCGCCAGGGCCATCAGCCGCGCCGAGAGACCGGGTACTGACTCTTGCGGCGGCGGCTCCGGCTTCCTGACCGGCAGATCTGCGGCGGACCGGTCACTGGGCTGCGACCCTCGCCGCGGACCTCGCTGCGCGCGGGGCTGGCTGGCTGGGACCCGGATAGGCAGCCTCTTCCAGGCGGGCCTTGCCCCGCCAGTGCCGTCACCCCCCGCTTCCCCATCCGGCGATACGGCGGCCGCCGTGCGCGTGGCCGCTGATTGGCCAGCCGGAGCGGCGACCATCTGCGCCGCTTCATCGACTGCCTGGGACGCGACGGCCTCGGGATCCGCCGGAGCAGCCTCCGGGCCAGCCCGGTCGGCCGTCGCCTGCCGTCGCGGGCTCAACGCGCGGACTCCAGTGAGTAACCGGCCTGGTACAGGTCGGCCGGCGCGGACTCATCGGGAGCGCCGACGGCATCGATCAGCGCCGTGAACCGCAGAGCCTCTTCCGAGTACAGCAGGTCGATCCTTTCATGCAGGTCCTGCCGGGCCTGGCCGCCGATATCGCGCAGCTGCCCGGCCCCGAACAGCGAGGTCAGCAGCCGCTGCGGGGCCGCGCTCGCGCCCTCGCTGACAACGACATCACCAGCACCATAGCCAAGAACCCCGATGGTCAGAACCAGGGCTAGGGACTCAGGATCAAACGAGGCGACGCGGGCGATTGACCGCCTGGTGATCTTCTCGGTCTGCACCAGATGCAGCAGATGATCCTGCCAGGCCGATATCGCCTGCGTGACCCGCCCCGGCAGATCGGCCGAGGAGCGGCTCAGCGCATCGACGCCGCCTCGAGGCAGGCGTGCGGCGAGCTCGGACGCCACGCCGGGAAATCCCCATTGCAGTTCGCCTTCCCACTTCCGCAGCGAGGCGTAGGACAGGTCAGAGCCGAGCGGCAGCTGCTGCGCTTGCCGCGCCTCGGCAAGCAAGCCGGCGCCGGCGGGACTGGATTGCCAGCGTTCCATCGCATCCTCGGCCGCGCGGTCGGCCAGCGAGGTTGTCAGCGCCTCCAGGCTGATCCGCAGTGCAAACTTCAGTGCCTGCGCCCGGGCCGTGATCGTTCCGTGCCGCTTCGAGCGCTGCGACCCGCGCTTGGCTTTGCGGATCTCCAGCGTGCGCATCAGATCGCCGGTGCCGGCGAAATCCTGCCAGCGGGCGACGACCTCGCCGCTGAGCAGCGAGCCGCCCCTGATCGCCTCGTCGTGCTCAGCCAGCGCCGCCGCGTAGGCCGCGTCGGCGGCGGAGCGGAGCTCGGCGCTGAGCGCAGCCTGCGTCTGTGCCTGGGCCGCCAGGGCCGGCACCCGGACCTCGAAGGAATCAAGAACCCCCGACATCGTCTGGGTCAGGATGGCGATCCGGCGGTCGTCCCGGCGTGAGGTGTCCTCCAGCCATGCCCGGACCGGGGCAGCTACCTCGGGCGGAAGCTGCGCGTCCGTCACCACCGTCTCAGGAATGACAAACCGCTGGACGTCGCCAAGCCCGTTCGCCTCGAGCATCGCGCCGAAGTGGGTGGTGAGCTGCTGGCTGGCACCCGGCGGCACTCTGGACAAGACGATGCCGAGAGAAGCGCCGCGGTCCCGTGCGTCCTTCAGCAGGTCCCAGACCACCGCGTCCGCATACCTGCGCGCGGTGGTCACGAACAGCCACAAGTCAGAGGCGTCGAGGAACTGCCGCGCGAACTGCCGGTGCGCAGCGACGACCGAATCGATATCGGGAGTGTCGAGCAGGGCAATCCCGTGCGGCATTCCCGGGCTCGTCGCGAGCACGAGCAAGCCGTCGCGGCCGGGCATCGCCAGGCCCTGCTGGCGGACTCTGGGCAGCGTAGGCAGGAACACGTTCTCGGCGAACCAGCCGACATCGTCCGGGTGACAGGCAAGCACCGGGCTGTTCGTGGTTGGCCGGCGGATGCCCGTCGCGCTGACCTGGCCGCCGACGATGCTGTTCAGCAGCGTAGACTTGCCAGCCCCGGTCGAGCCCACCATGGCGATCAGGATGGGCGAGCCGGACTGCCTGAGGCGCGGGAGCAGATAGTCGTCGACCTGGCTGATCACCTGCTGGCGTTCCGCCCTGGCCGCCTCGATACCGGGGAAGTCAAGAAGCAGCTGTGTCCTGCCGACCGCATCGCGGAGCTCCAGCAGCGCGGACTCCAGCTTGCGCGCATCGACGCGGACGTGCGGTTCGGCCTCCTGCCCGGGGACCTGTGGCCGCGCAGGACTCCGCGCGGCCGCGTCGGTGCCGCCCCAGGGCACCGATACGGGAGCCGCTCCCTGTCCCTCTTTCATGCCGCCGGGCCTCCGCGTCAAAACTAATGGTCGAAGCACCCATCCAACCAGGTCACCGGCTTGTCGGGCGATGACATGGCAGATGCAACCACTGCGACGAAATAACGGGCCATGGCCTTAATTGTGCGCCGCAGACGCAGGTTACCGCCGGCAATGAGCAAAACGAGCGACGGGGGGCGTGGCGGGCTGCCGGTCAGGCGGCCGGGCAGCGGCGAGAAGCGCGTGGCACGCGGCAACAGCGGCCGCCGGGCCGCCCCTCTCGCTGACGTTAGTCACGGCCGGGAGGCCGCTGGCAATAAGCAACTTCTTCGCCGCGACAGCTGTGACGAAACCGGCCGGCAGCCCGATCACCAGGGCAGGCTCAGTGTCCCTGGCCAAGATCTCGTAGATCGCCACAGGTTCGCTGCCCACCACCCAGACAGCGCCGGGTCCTGCCTCGCCGAAGGCCAGCCGAACCGCGGCCGCGGCCATGGCGATTCCGGCCGTCCGCGCCAGGCGCTCGGTCAGGGACTCGCGGGCCTTGCAGATCGTCACCCCGTCCGGGAGCCCGGCCGCGACCATGGGCCCGTCGACCACCAACGGGGCTCCGCCAGCCAGCGCGCCGACCGCGGCCTCGAGCCAGGGTTCGGAGCACACAAGATCATTTGCATAACACAGCTCAGCGCTACTGCCGATAATCCGCTCGGTCACCGCCCTGGTGATGGGAGGGAGCGCCGCGAGGTCAACCCGCGATCGCAGGACCTGCAGTTCCTCGGCGTCCAGGCCGTCCGAGTTCACCTCGTCGCTGCCGGATTGCCCGGACAGCCCACCCTCCCAGGTCACGGTCCCCCTCGCATGATCGCGCAGCGTACGCGATCGGACACTGTGCGTTGACTCAGCATGGCACAACCTTGACCGCCGCGCCCGGCATCCGCACGGAGCCGACGCGCGGCAGATACACTGGCTGGCACCTCCGGCGCCTGCGTCATGGGCCCGCGGGTGATCTTCGCTTCGCGGCACGATCAAGCGGAGCGTTTCGTTCCACCTCAGAACTGACAATCCGGCCGGACGCCGTCATCGGTAAAGGCACGGGCCCGCACGAGGAGCGCGCATGGCAGACGGGACGTCCCGGCTGCTCGTAACCGGCGCCGCCGGGTTCATCGGGCGGCGGCTTGTGCGTGCGCTGCTGGGGCAAGGTCACGAAGTCATCTCCGCAGACCGGCACGCGTGTCCCGACGGGCGGGTTCGATCCGTCGTCGGGGACCTGCGTGACCCGGCCATTACCGCTGAGGCCGTCCAGCCTGGCACCGATGTCATCGTGCACCTCGCCGCCGTGACTTCGGTGCTGCGCTCAGTGCAGGATCCGGTCGGCACCTACCAGCTCAACGTCGAGGCCACCGCCGCGCTGCTCGAACAGGCCAGGCAGCGCGGCGTGAGTGCCTTCCTGCTTGCCTCGACGAACGCGGTAGCGGGAGATGCGGGGCGCCAGACGATGACCGAACAGGTGCCGCTCCGCCCGCTGACCCCCTATAGCGCGACGAAGGCTGCGGGCGAGATGCTCCTGGCCGCTTACTCGGCCAGCTACGGCATGAACTGCGCGGCGCTGCGGTTCTCCAACGTCTACGGACCCGGCATGGAGGCTAAAGACTCTTTCGTGCCGCGGCTGATGCGCGCCGCACGGGACGCCAAGAGCGTGCAGATTTACGGCGACGGCACGCAACTGCGCGACCTGGTCCACGTTGATGACGTCGTCGCCGGCATCCTCGCTGCCTGGCGAGCCGGCCACAACGGCCCGCTGATCCTAGGATCGGGCGAGTCAGTGACCGTGAACGATATCGTGGAGGCCGCGCGGTCCGTCACAGGTGCTGAGCTGCCGACCGAGCATGTCCCGCCCAAACCGGGGGAGATGCCGGCCGTCATCATCGACATCTCGGCGGCGAGATCCCTCGGGTACGCGCCCCGTTTCGACCTCAAGGCAGGCATCGCCACTGTGTGGCCAGAATTCTCGGAGACAGCCAAGTGACATCCCGTCAGACCCGCGCCGCCGGCAGCGAGGTTATCGACCATGCAGCCGTCGACGCCGCGGCGATCGCGGCGTTCTCGAGCCAGTACGGCGCCCGCGCGACGGCATTGCCGCCGCTGGCCATCGTGATCGCCGCCTACAACGAGGAGGGTGCGATCGGGCCCGTCCTCGAGGCATTGCCGCCGGTCGTCTCCGGGCTCCAGGTCGCCAAGATCGTGGTGTCGGACGGGTCGGCTGACGCGACGGTGAAGGAAGCCGACACCGCGGGCGCGCTGGTCTGCGACGTGCCGGTCAACCGGGGCCAGGGCGCGGCGCTGCGGCTCGGCTACCGGCTGGCGCGCGAGGGCGGTGCACAGTACATCGTCACCACCGACGCTGACGGCCAGTACAACCCGGCCGAGATCGGTGACCTGCTCGCGCCGATCCTTGCTGGCGAGGCCGATTTCGTCTCCGGCTCGCGGACCCAGGGCAGCGAGGAGACCAAGGACCCTGTCCGCAAGCTCGGCGTGCGGGTGTTCGCCCTCACGATCAGCATGCTGACTGGCCAGCGGATTACCGACCCGTCTTTCGGGCTCCGTGCGATGCGGGCCGAGGTGACCGGGGCGGTCCGGCTAGAGCAGCCGCAGTATCAGGCGGCCGAGTTGCTGATCGGCGTCCTCGCGCATGGCTACCGGGTGACCGAGCGCCCGGCAACGATCCACAAGCGCAAGGTCGGGCACAGCAAGAAGGGCCACAACGCGCTCTACGGCCTTTACTTCGCCC
>DASWGE010000479.1:0-1671 GCA_036393895.1 Streptosporangiaceae bacterium
CAGCACGACGATCACTGCCAGGCTCGCCGCGACCGCGACCCAGGCTGAGCGCGGCACCCGGCGCGGCCGGGGCTCGCCCGGCACGCTGCCGTGATCGACCACGGGGGGAAGCTGGCGGGTACGGGAAACAGCGGCCAGCACGTGGTCCCGCAGCTGCGGCGGCGCAGCCGCGGAGGCAGCGAATCCGAGTCTGGTGGTGGTCGCGGCCATGCCGCGCACCTCGTCGGAGCACTGCTGGCAGCGTCGTAGGTGGTGCTCGAAGCGGGCGCGCTCGGAATCGTCGTCGATCGCGTCGACCGAGTAAGCACCGGCAAGAACGTGCAGGTCGGGAAGGAGGAATCGCATCAGGTCACCCCCATGCAATCCCGCAGCCTGATCAGGCCGTCACGGATCCTGGTCTTGATTGTGCCGAGCGTGATCCCCAGCAGCCCGGCGACTTCCCGGTACGAGTAGCCACCGTAGTAGGCCAGCGTGATGGACTCACGTTACAGCTCGGTCAGCCCGTCCAGGCACCGGCGCACCCGCTCTCTTTCCAAGCTGGCCTCGACGGCTTCGGCGACATCATCACCGGGCGTGAGCAGGACGGAGGTCCGTTTCTCCCGCTCGGCCGCGGCCGTCGCGGAGCGCACCCGATCGACGGCGCGCCGGTGTGCGATCGTCATCACCCACGTCGCCGCGCTGCCCTTGGCGGGATCGAACCGGGTGGCGGTACGCCATACCTCGAGCAGGACCTCCTGCGCGACCTCCTCCGACTGCGCTGGATCGCGGACGACCCGGCGGATCAGGCCGTACACGGGCCCGGCGAGCTGGTCGTACAGGCTAGCGAATGCGGCTTCATCGCCCCTGGCCACCTTGGAGAGGAGCCCGTCCAGATCCCGGTCTCTCCCCTCCGGCAGACCAGGACCCGCACTGGCTGGTCGCGTGCCACGAGCGTCCATGACGCCTATTCGGAGATGCTGAGCGATCGGATTGGGCCCATTTCCTGCCGCCTGGCTCGTATCGCAGTGTCTGTAGAGGGAGAGCAACAGAATGACAACATTAGCGACCAAAGCACCGGACATCAGGAACAACGCGCGGCTAGGACGTGGACGCGGGCGCTGAACACGGTTGGCCCGCTGCTGCGGGCAACAGCAGTGACAGCAGGAAGGCCAGCCCGGCGATCGCGACCAGAACCCAGATCGCGTCGTGGAATCCGGCCGTGGCGGCGTCCTGCAGCCGGGCCCTCGCCGGGCCGGCCAAGCGCGCGACCGCCGTCAGGCTGCCGTGCGTGGTAACCCTGACGCCGACCGGCATCCGGATCGCCCGGATATGCGCGAGCACACTGCCCTGAAAGAAGGTCGCGATCAGCCCTACGCCGAACGAGCCGCCGACCCGGTCGACGACGTTGAACAGCGTGTTGGCGTCGGCGAGCTCGGCGGCTGGCAGCTCGCTCAGGGTAGCGACGAGCAGCGGCTGGATGATCAAGCCGAGCGCGAGCCCTCGCCCGCAGAGCAGCAACGAGGTCATCCAGGCCGGTGTCGTCGCCTGGATCAGCAGCAGGGCGCTCGTCGTCAGCGCGAGGATGGCCGTGCCGCCGATAGCGGCGCCCCTGACCTGCCGGCGGCGCGATAGCACGTGACCGGCGATGGTTCCCGCCGCCATGACCAGGCCCTGCGGCAGCAGGACGAGCCC
>DASWGE010000480.1:0-7399 GCA_036393895.1 Streptosporangiaceae bacterium
TGCTCCCACGCCCGCATTCCCTCGCGGAGGCGCCGGATGCGCATGAATTCGTTCGGCGCGTGCAGCTTCTCATCGGCCGTTGAGAAGGAGAAGAACAAGGTCTTCACCCCCAGCTCCCGCTCGAACAGGACTGTGGCCGGCAGCGTGCCAGGAACGCACGCTTGGAGCACCTGCTGACCTGGGTAGACCGATTCCAGGGCCGCCGTCGCGGCGGTGATGGCCGGGTGGTCGGCCGGGATTGTGTAGGCCGGGACCCTGGCCGCGTCCGGGTGTACGGTGACGCGCACGCCCGCGGCGGCCACACGGCTGACGTGGGCAGTGATCACCTCGATCACGTTGTCGGGGTCCTGGCCAGGCACCAGGCGGCAGGACACGTGCCCGACCGCGACGCGGGGGATCACCGTGTACTTCCCGCCGCCCCAGATGCCGTTGACGTCCAGGGTCGGCCGCTCCCAGAGGCGCTCGAGCGTGGAATAGCCCGCCTCCCCGTGCGCCTGCGTCAGCCCGAGGTCGCGCAGGTATTGCGGTTCAGAAAAGGAGATGGCGGCCAGCTGCCGGCGGCGAGCCGCCGTGAGCGGCGCGATGCCGTCGTAGAAGCCAGCCACGGCGACGGTCCCGTCGCGATCGTGCAGGCTGGCCAGGATCGCGCTGAGGACATGCAGCGGATTCGCGACCGTCCCGCCGTAGCGGCCAGAGTGCAGGTCGGTGTTGGCGCCCTCAACCCTGACATCCAGCGTGACCAGGCCCTTGGAGGCGAGAGCGACCGACGGCTCGGTTGGCCGCCACATCGCTCCGTCCGCCGAAACAACCAGGTCGGCGGCGAGCTCGCCAGCGTGGCGGCGGAGGAACGCCGGTAGGTTCGGGCTGCCGATCTCCTCCTCGCCCTCGAACAGGAATTTGACGTTGAGCGGCAGGCCGCCCTCCTGACCGGCGAACGCCTGGGCGGTCTTCAGGACGATAAAGACGGGTCCCTTGTCGTCGGTCGTGCCCCGCCCACGGACGACATCGCCGTCGACAGTCAGCTCGAACGGCGGGGTTTCCCACTCGGCGAGGTCGCCGGTCGGCTGGACGTCGTAGTGCCCGTAGACGAGGATCGTCGGCGCCCCCGGGGAGCCAAGCCATTCGCCTAGGACCACGGGATGACCATCGGTCCGCACCACCCGGCCGCCGGCGAAGCGAAGCTGGCCGGCCAGCCACTGCGCGGCGGCGTGCATGGTGCCTGCAGTGGCGTCCCGGCTCACGCTGGGGACGCCGACGAACTCGGCGAGCTCGCTGAGGTACGGGGCGTCATCGGGATCAAAGGAGAGCATCGCCGCCGTCAATCGCGATCGTCTGGCCGGTCACCCAGGAGGATTCCTCGGCCGCGAAGAACAGGACGCCATTGGCGATGTCGCCAGGAGTTCCCAGCCTGCGCATCGCGATGCCGTTGACGATCCCGCGCTGGCCGTCGCTGCCGTAGCTGTCCCACTGCCGGATGCTGGTCGGGTTCGACAGGACGAACCCAGGGGCGATGCAGTTTGCGGTGATCCCGAACGGGCCGAGTTCACGCGCCAGCTGCCGGGTGAATCCGATCTGGGCGGCCTTCGCGCTGGCGTAGGCCTGGATCCCGGTCTTGCTGACGCTCAGCCCGGCCGCCGATGAGATCGTGATGATCCGGCCGTAGCGGCGTTCCTTCATTGCTGGCACCACCGCCCTTGTGCATAGGAACGACGTTGTCAGGTTCGCGTCGAGTATCTCGCGCCAGTCCTGGTCGGACACGTCCTCCAGAGGCCGGCCGATCTGTCCGCAGACGCCTCCGGCGTTGTTCACCAGGATGTCGATGCCGCCGAGCCCAGCGAAGAACTCGCGCACCGCGGTAACGCTGGTCAGGTCCACTGTGTCCTTGTCGACGCCGTGCACGACCGCGCCATTGTCCTGGAGCGCGGCGGCGATGCCGGCTCCGATGCCGTGCGCCGTGCCGGTGACCACGGCAGTGCGGCCGGTCAGCCTTTTCGTCATGGGGTCCTCTGCGCAGGGCTAGTTCGACGAATCAACGGCCAGTTCACGGGCGAACATGCCGCGGAAGTCGGCAGCCGTCGCGGTCCGCGGGTTGGACGGGGTGCTCGTGTTCGCGGCGGCCTTGTCCGCCAGAATGTCCAGGTCCTCTGCCCGGATGAGCGCGCGCATCGGCGGCACATCTAGATCAGCGTTGAGTTGCCTGATCGCGCCGATGGCGGTCTGGGCCAGCTGAGTCTCGCTGAGGCCTGGATGATCCGTGCCGAGAGCCACGGCGAGCCGCGCGTACTTCTCGGCACTGAATTCCATGTTGTAGATCATGATGGCAGGCATGCTGACTGCGCAGCAGTAGCCGTGCGGATGGCCGTACAGGCCGCCCATCGCTTCGGCAAGCGCATGCGCCCCTGAGACGTCAGTGAGCCCGACGGCCAGGCCCGCTGTCAGGCTGCCCTGGGCCATCCCGCACCGAGCCTCGATATCCGACGGCGTGCGGAAGGCGCGGCGGATATACCGGGCGACGAGCCGAGCTCCCTCGAGCGCGAGCGCGTCGGAGGCGGGGGTGGCCAGCAGGCAATGGAGGGAGTCGACCGCGTGGGACAGGGCATCCATGCCTGACGAAGCTGTCACCGATGCGGGGCAGGACACCGTGAGGTCGGGATCGACCAGTGCGATCCTCGGGCAGTTCCGCATGTCGAAGAGGTTCATCTTCTTGCTTCGGACGGTGTCTGTGATGACGGCGGACGGGCTCACCTCGCTGCCCGTGCCGGCCGTCGTCGGGATCGCGATGACCGGCAGTGGATCGTGCTGGAGAGCGCCGAAGTCCTCCCAGTCCCTGGGGTGGCCGCCGTTGCTCAGGAGCAGGCCGATGCACTTGGCGGTGTCGATCGCGGATCCACCGCCTACCGCGACAAGCAACTGCTGGCCGCCGGATCGCATCGCCTCCGCGCCGGCCAGGCAGTCTACGTCCCGGGGGTTGGGCCGTACCTGATCGAACACCCTGACGGCGATCCCGGCATCGGTCAGCGCCGCTTGCACAGGTGCCACCAGGCCGGCCGCCCGGACGCCAGGATCAGTGACCAGGAGCACGGCTTCGGCGCCGAACGCGGTGACGTGCGCCGGAGCCTGGCCGGTGATCCCCCGCCCGAACAAGGCGCGGGTCGGCATATAGAACTCGCCGTCAGCGGTGATGCCCGATCCGTTGCGCCGGAGGGCCGGGTGCAGCGGCTTGTCAGCGGTCGACATCGGGTTCCCCGATGCGCTGTGTCCGTGTCATGAAGGGGTACCGGCTATGTCCTGGCGCGCCATCAGCGTGATCAGGTCATAGGCGACCGTCGCGGCGGCGACGGTGGTCAGCTCTGCGTGGTCGTAGGCAGGGGCGACCTCGACGACATCCGCGCCGACCAGGTGCACCTTCGTGAGCCCGCGGAGTACGCGCAGCAGTTCACGGCTGGTGAGCCCGCCGGCCTCGGGCGTGCCGGTACCTGGTGCTATCGACGGGTCGAGGACATCGATGTCGACGGACAGGTAGACGGGCAGGTCGCCGACTCTGGCGAGCACCGCGTCGATCGTGCCGCGGATGCCAAGGTCGTCGACATCGCTGGTGCGGATGGTACGGAAGCCGAACCGGCGATCGTCGGCCAGGTCCTGCTCGCCGTAGATCGGGCCGCGGATGCCGATATGGACCGAATGATCCTCGATCAGCAGTCCCTCCTCGAAGGCCCGCCGAAATACGGTGCCGTGGGTGGTCGGAGCATCGAAGTAGGTATCCCAGGTGTCCAGGTGCGCGTCGAAATGCACGAGCGCGACTGGACCGCGTAGCGCCGTGACCGCTCTGAGCATGGGCAGTGCGATCGTGTGATCGCCGCCGATCGCCACGATCCTGCGGTCACCGCGAATCAGATCCGCGGCATGGTCGCGGATCTGGGTCATGGCAGTCCCGATGTCGAACGGCGTCACGGGCACGTCGCCCGCGTCGGCAACCTGCACGGCCTGGAATGGCGACAGCCCAAGCTCCACGTGGTAGCCGGGCCGCAGGTGCCGGGAGGCCTGCCGCACAGCCATGGGGCCGAACCTGGCCCCCGGCCGGTATGACGTCCCGTTGTCGAAAGGCACGCCGAGGACGGCCACGTCGTAGTCCGTCACCCGGTCGACCTCGGGAAGCCTGGCAAAGGTAGCGGCCCCGGCGAAGCGCGGCACCAGGCGCCCGTCGACTGGTCCGACCGGTGCGGGGCTTGGCTCGGGCAACGTCGCCTCCATGATGTGTCGTTCGGTCCGTGGCCGGTCAGGCTCTAGTGCGGGTCACGCCGCCACCCGGCTGCAGCACTTGCCCGACGAAGCCGCTGCCGCCCGGGCCCGCCAGAAAGGCCACGGCGGCTGCTATGTCTTCGACGGTGGCGAGCTGGCCGGTCGGGATGAGCTCGCGGTAGCGCTGGCGCATCTCGTCCAGGGTGATCCCGGCATCGGCCGCGTCCACGCCCAGCTGCTCGGTGTCGATGTAGGACGGTGCGATCGCGTTGGCCAAGATGCCCTGCGGAGCGAGCTCGCGGCCCAGGCCCTTGGCCAGCGCGATCAGGCCGGCCTTGGACGCGGCATAGGCGCTGGCGTTCGGGTGGCCGATGACACCCCAGCCCGATGCGATCAGCACGATCCGCCCGCCACCAGCGGCGCGCATGTGCGGAACCACCGCCTGGACCAGCCGGAAGTGACCGGAGAGGTTCACCTCGATCTGGCGCCACCAGGTCCGCGGGTCCTGGGTGAGGAACGGGCCCATCTCCATGGCGGCCGCGTTGGCGACGAGGACGTCCACACCGCCGAAGTGCCCGGCCGTCTCGCGCGCCATCGCTGTCACCGCGTCCGGATCGGCGATGTCACCGGGGACCGCGAGCCCGCCGATCTGGCTCGCCAGGGCGGCGAGCCTGCCGTCGTCGCTGATGTCGTTGACGGCTACGGCGAAGCCGTCGGCGGCCAGTCGCAGCGCTGTCGCGTGGCCAAGTCCCTGCGCCGCTCCCGTGACAAACGCGACCGGCCGGCCATTCACGGCGGTCATGCTCAGATCACCGCCCCGGCGTTTGGCGAGAGCACCTCACCGCAGTACATGCGGCCTTCTGTCGCGAGGTAGTAGACCGTCGCAGCTACCTCCCCTGGCTGGACCAGCCGGCCGAGTGGCAGCGTCGCCAGGTAGCCGGGCTCGCGCCACAGCGAGTCCGGGGTGAGCAGCGGGGTGTCGGTCGGGCCTGGGGCGACGACGTTGAGCCGGATCGGGGTGGCGGCAAGCTCGGCGGCGAGTGACTTAACAAGCCCGAGTACGGCCCCTTTCGCAGCCACATAATGCAGGTCGGTGGCGCTGCCGCCCAGCGCAAGCTCGGACGATATCGCGATGATCGTTCCGCTCTGCCTGGAGATCATGTGCGGGAGCACCGCTGCGCAGGTGTTAACCGTCCCGCCGAGAATGACTTGCAGCATCGAGTTCCACTGCGCCCTTGTTATGTCGCAGACGTCGAGTCCTTCTTCGTAGTAGCCGGCCGCCGTGACCGCGGCGTCAATGCCGCCGAGCCGTTCTGTGACGGCGCCGATCGCCGATCTGACCGCGGCTGCATCGGTGACGTCGCACGTCAAAGACAGGTCCGTGGCGGAGGGTCGCAGGTCGAGTCCGGCCGTCCGCCAGCCGCGCCCGGCGAACAGCGCCGCCGTGGCCGCACCGATGCCGCTGGCCGCGCCGGTGACGACAACGACAGGCTCCTCTCCGGTGCTCATTGGCGCGCGCTCACTCGCCCTCCGGGTCGGTGACAACCGGCTCGAAGTGGGCCGAGGCCGCGTCGCTGCCCGGCCTGAACACATAGGCGGAGACCAGGACGCCGACGAGACCCAGCACGACGATCGCCAGAATGATGCCCCAGTTCAGGTACCAGACTCCGAGGTAGGTGTTGCGCGGCCACGCGATGTTGATGATCTCGGCGATCATCCAGATGGCGGCGAAGTACGTCACCGTGGCCGCGGCCTTGCCCATGGACACGGGCCCTGGCGTCCAGTTGCCGCGCAGCCGGGTGATGGCCGCCCCGACGACAGGCAGGGCGTAGGAGACGAAGAAGCCGGCGGTTGCCCCGCTGAGCAGCAGGGTGATCACGTTCGCGTTGTGAATGAACCCCAGCAGCCCGGCGACAACGAGGGTCAGCGCGATCACGCGTCTGGGCAGCCGCTCCGACCCGCTGAGCTTGCTCAGCACCCCGTGCCCAGGCAGCTCGCGGGCACGGGCGCTCGCCCAGATGGCGCGGGAGACCGCGGCCTGCACGGCGATCATGCTGGCGGTGAAGCCGATGGTCAGCATCACCAGTAGCGCGCGGCCCGTCCCCGAGCCGAGTCGGGTTTCCAGCGTCGTGGCGATCGGGTTGGTGTCCTTGCCGGACAGCACCGCGCCAAGGTCGGGTAGGGCGAGGATCAGGCCGAGCGTCGCCAGCATGACTAGCAGCCCCGCCGCGAGCAGGGACAGGCTGATGGCCTTGGGCAGCACGTGCCGTGCGCCCTTGACCTCCTCGGCGATCGAGCCGGCGGACTCGAAGCCGACGAAGGAGAAGCCGATGAACGCGACGATGGTGAGGAAGGGCCCGAAGAGCCAGCCGGCGCCGTGCGCGGTGCCCGCGCCGCTGAACAGGAACGAGAACGAGTGCGTGCGGTGGAAGAAGATCAGCGCGATGCCGATCCCCAGCGAGGCGATCAGCTCGGCGGTCATCGACACGTACAGCAGGCCGCGCAGGAACTTCCTGCCGATCATGTTCGCGATCGACCCGAAGATCAGGATGCCGAGCGCGAGCAGGCTGATCTGGGTCTGCGTCAGCGAGTTCAGCCCGATCGCGGGCCCGAAGAACTGGGCAGCGAACAAGGCCACCGTGGCCAGGGCGATGGTCAGCCCCCAGCTATAGGCCCAGTTGGCGAACCAGCCATAGCGCGCGCCGAATAGCTCGCGCGCCCATTGATAGACGCTGCCCTGGAACGGCCACTTCGAGACGAGGTCGCCGAAGACACCGGTGACGGCCAGCTGCCCGATCAGAACCACGGGGAAGCCCCAGAAGAATGCCGGGCCGGCGGCGATGAGACCGATAAAGAACACCGAGTAGATGCCCACGATGGGCGACACGTCGGAAAACGCGAGCGCGAACGCCGACCGGAGCGTGAAATCTCGGACGGGAGTGTGGGACAGGTCGGACACCGCCGTTTGCTCAGGCGCCATCTCCGTCATGTCGGTCTCCTTTCTTTGTGTTGTCAGGTGCGGGATTCTCGGTGTTGCCAGGTGCGGGCCGCGCGATCCAGTACGCCGCGTCGGGCAAGACCGGCTGCGGACATGGCCGCGGGGTCAGGCCGAGCCCCGAGACGTGCTGCGCCACCTCGCCGACGGTGGTGATCCAGAGTC
>DASWGE010000481.1:0-3596 GCA_036393895.1 Streptosporangiaceae bacterium
CTCCGGTGAGCACATGACCGAAGCGGAGCAGGCCTGGCAGAGCCGCGGCGACGAAATCGCCGAAGCTATCGGTAACCCGGCCCGAGTCGACCATTCGTCCTCCGTTACTACCCTGACTCGCGGCAGGCGGCGGCTGTTGCACGGCAGGCGAGAATTCTTGGCGTAGTTCGACGAATCACGCAACAGCCGCTGGCCTGGCGGAGTATCAGGGGTAACGATCCGGCACGAACGCACGAATGCACGGAGGCCCGGCAGTGGCGATGACACAGGCTGCGAGCGCGCCAGTCGACCGCAAAGTATCGGCGATGACCGACGCGCAGCGCATGCAGTTCGAGCGTGACGGGTACGTGCTGGTGCGCGGCGCGCTGGGCGAATCGGAAGTGGCGGCCTGCGCCGCCGCGCTCGACCGGGTATACGCCGCGCAGCAAGCTGAGGGCCGGATCAAGCGCGGAGCGCCAATGCACCTGCTCAGCGCAGCGACGAACTGCCGAGAGGCGATTGCGCTAACTGACCATCCGGCGACGTTCCCGCTAGTCTGGTCCGTCCTCGGCTGGAACGTGCACATCTACCATTCGCACCTTGATGTGAACCCGCCGATCCTGGCGCATGCCTCGTATCGGTTCGAGTGGCACCAAGATGGTGGCCGGCAGAATCGCGAGCTGGACGGCGAGCCTCGCCCCAGGATGTCGGTGAAACTTGGCTACTGGCTCTCCGACCTGTCCGGACCCGGACGCGGAAACCTCAAGATCGTTCCCGGCAGTCACAGGTGGAATTGGATCGATGGTCCGCCACGGCGTGACATCGAATGGCCGGAACCTGAAGACGCCGTCGAGCTGTGCGCGCAGCCCGGCGACGCGGTGTTCTTTGACCGGCGCCTATGGCATGCCCGAAGCGACAACTACTCCGATATTACCAGGAAAGCAATCTTCATCGCCTACGCGCCGCGCTGGATGGTGATTCGTGACGCCATCGAGGACCTGCACGCCGATACGGCGTTCGAGTTCCTGTCGCCGGTGCGAAAGCAACTGCTCGGCGCGGCCGGCGGGGGCATTCCCGGGCAGGCCCAGGGCGACCACCGCTGGGGCCACTACCCGCAGACCACGCCACTGTACAAGTTCCTTGAAGAGCGAGGGCATTTGACCGACGACTATCCGCCGCTACGGCCGTAGCGGTCACCCGCTACGGCCGGACCCGCCCGCTGACTGGCCGATGTTCTCCAGGTCAGAAGGCGAAGCACTCCATGAGGTTGCCGATCTCGGCGATGCCGTCCCGTGGCGGGGCTGGCGGGCCGGTTGGGTTACCGTGAGCCGCCTGGTTGTTCGGGCCGCCCGGCGTTGAGGCGTCGAACTGGTGATTGACGGACGCCAGGGTCGGGAGACCAAAGACGGTCTCCAGGAACTTGAGCGTCGAGGTGTGCTCATACACCGTGGCCTCCACGTGGCCTTTCCTGGCGAACGGAGAGATGACCCAGGTCGGGACTCTGATACCTGCGCCGTATGCGTCGAACTGCGGCGGTGCCACGTGGTCGAAGTAGCCGCCGTGCTCGTCATAGGTCAGGATGTACGCCGAACTTTGCCAGGCCGACGACGCCTGCAGGGCTGTGATGAGCTCTTGCTGAATCCCCATGCCCACCGAGACGTCGGCGGGCGGATGCTCGTCCCAGCCTCGGGCGAAGCTGGGCACGATGAACGACACCTGTGGCAGCCTGCCGAGCCTCAGGTCGTTCAGGTAGTCGCCCTTGCTGCCGCGGGTGCGCTGGTCGTGCGCCCATCGCTGCCAGAAGACGAAGACGTTGTCGCTGTTCCCGAAGGGGACGCTGTCCCAGCCGATGTTGTAGACCTTCCAGGTCACGCCGGCAGCCTCGAGGAGGTCCAGGATGATCGGGTAGTCGAAGACGCCGTATCCCCAGACGCCGTTGGTCGTGATGCCGCCGGACGTTCCCGCAGCGAGGTAGAACCGGTTGGGCCAGGTCGGACCGAGGACGGAGCAGAAGTAGTTGCCGCACAGCGTGAAGTCGTCGAACAGGCTGTAATAGTAAGGAAGCTGGGCTGCCGTGTAGTACCCCATGCAGTTAATGCCGTCCGTGGTGTAGAACCCGTCCATCTTTCCGCTGTTCCATTCTGAATGCACCGCATTCCAGGAATGGCCGATGTCCGGCGTTCCGAGACTGGTGAACTGGAATGGCGCGACCTTCCCGCCGGCGCCGTCGGGCTGGGAGTATCCGGTAGGCACTCCGGCGGAGCCTGCGAAGGGGGCGAAGCCGTAGTAGTGGTCGAACGAGCGGTTCTCCTGGCAGTCGATGATGACGTGCTTCAGTGGCGTCGAGGGCGCGGGCCGAACAGAACGTGCCCTGGCGCTCGCGAGCGCGGCAGTGCTGGACAGGACGGGCGCGGCGACACCGGCCGCGGCAGCCGCGCCGGCCGCCTTCAAGAAGGTTCGCCGACCGAAATTCGGCGACACCGTACGATCATCTGAACCCGCTCGGCCGTCATCAACCATCACGCGTACCTCCCGCAGGACCCGATAGCTGGAAACAGATCAATCGGGCTGAAGCTACTGACCGATAGTGAACTTCGCGCGACTATCGTCGGATGGAGCGTGGAACCCGCGATGAAACCGTCAGGAAGACCGGGGAGATCAGCGGGCGCCGGCGGCGAGCCGCTCCCGCAGGAGAGCGATCCCGTCGCCAGCGAGCAACGGCAGCGCGGCCTGACGGCCGGTCAGCAAGAGCAACAGAGCGCCACTGGTGCCGCGGATCTCCGGCCCGTCGCCGGCGGACCAGTCGCTGTCGGTTGCTGACAGTTGCAGGCCACGCAGTCTCTTCTTCGCGCGGAATGGCCATCCGCTGTTCCACACCCTGGCCATGGCGACCGTGGCCGCTTGTGGCGGGACAGACAGTTCGCGGCCGAGCGGCCAGGATATGTCCTGGCTGTGCACGAGGATGTCGATCAGCGTCTCCTGGTATGTGACGCCCACGTTGTGCCGGCGAGAACCCACCATTCCGCCGATCTCGGCGACGATCTGAGCGGCGGACAGCTTGGCGGCGTGCCTGCGCGCCGACTCGCGAATGGTTCTGTTCATTCCGCCCGGTGCGGTGACCATCATCCTGACCGCGTCAAGCGGCCCGACCTGCTGAAGGGTCAGGTGCGCAGCCACGTCGCGGACGGTCCAGTGGGCGCAGAGCGATGGGCGCTCCCAGTCAGAATCATGAAGGCTCTCCAGCAGGCGAGCCACAGTCGTCCGCTGGGAGTCGATGGCCTGCCACACCTGGTCTTGGTTCATGGACTGGCCTCCTGGCCGATGACGATCCTGGTCAACTGGCTGGCAAACGCTCCGGCTGTGCAGCCGCCGGGATCAAGCACTCCAACAACGCCGACAGGCGCGCGGCCGGCTCGAAATGGCGGTCAGGGATGGCCAGTTGGTGCAGGACAATGCCGGTCCAGTAGTTCATGACTACGTGCATGTCGTAGTCGGGGTCCTGCGAGCCGACCACGCGAATCCAGGCGGAGAACCATTCATTGACCCGGGCGCCACTCAGACTGAGCTGCGGCCGAAGCTCCGGGCGCCGGGCGGCCTCGACCAGTACCGCATAGCGA
>DASWGE010000482.1:0-3179 GCA_036393895.1 Streptosporangiaceae bacterium
GGTGATCCAATCGGCGTCCGGGTGCGCGGCCGCGTATGCGGCGATGATCTCGGCGTACTCCGCCGCCGTCTTGACTCCGGTGAGATCGCACCGGCACATCTGGTCTCCGGCGAAGACCGGATGGACGTGGGCGTCGATGAAGCCGGGAAGCAGCGTTCCGCCGCGCAGGTCGACCGGCTCAGCGCCGGCCAGCTTGCCCGCTGGCTCCGAGTCTGCCGGGCCGACCGCGGTGACGGCACCGTTGCTGACCCTGACCACCGTGCCGACGGGCATGAACCTGGCACCGTCAAAGACCGTTCCGTTATAGAACGCCAAATCGGGACCAGGCCGCACTACGACCTCCGGTTTCAGGGGGTTTGATGCGGGAGATTAGATCACTTACCGGACCCATAGTCAACGCCTCTGACAAAGCCTTGTAGAAAGTGTCGGCGGTCAAGTAGCTTCCTCGTTAGCGCGGTCAATAGAGACGCTGTTAGTCACGACAGGGCAGGCGATGGCGAGCACTACCGCTGGACGTCGGAGCGGGCGGCTGCGGCGCGGCAGCCTGACGCCGGAGGCGATAGTTGCCGAGAGCCTGCGCCTGCTCGACACCGAAGGAGCCGACGGTTTCAGCCTGCCCAAGCTAGGCCGCGCGCTCGGCGCCGATCCCACGGCGGTCTACCGGCATTTTTCCAGTAAGGACGACCTAATGCTGGCCATCGCCGACCGGTTGATCGAGGAGGCGATGACGGGGCTGGCCGCCCAGCCGTGCTGGATAGACACCGTCGCCGACTGCGCTAGGAGGCTGCGGACGACCTACCGCGCGCATCCGGCCGCGGCGGCGCTGTCCGCGTCGCGGACCACCCGGCGGCCCGCTGAGATGCGAATCGTCAACGTGCTGATCGGCGCGGTGCTCGAGGCCGGCTTCAGCGGCGCGGAAGCGGCCAGGATGTATCGGGCGCTCGGTGACTTCATGCTGGCCTGGGCCGGCGGCGAAGCCGCTTTCCTTGCCCTCGACCCCAAGCAGCAGGAGGCTGACGAGGCGGCCTGGACCCGCGCCTACCTGGCGGTCGACCGGGCCGAGTATCCGCACACCTGGCAGATCAGGGATGATCTGGCCGGCGTCACGGATGACGATATCTTCGAAACCATCCTGGCCCTAGTCATGGCGGGATTCCGGGTCAGGGCACCGCGTCCGTGCGGATGCCAGAAGCACGCCGGCCAGGTGCCGCCCGGGACCACGCCGTGACCGCCAGGCTAAAGAGGGGCACGGGCGGCGCTGCGCGCCTGCGCGAGCTGCTCGCCTCCGGCCAGACGATTGTCGCGCCAGGAGCCTTCGACCCGCTCGCCGCCAGGCTGGTCGAGGAGGCCGGATTCCCCGCGGTGTACATGACCGGATTCGGCACCTCAGCGGCACTGCTCGGGCGGCCAGATGTCGGCCTGCTGACGATGACCGAGATGGCCGGCAACGCAGGCCGGATCGCCGCTTGCGTCGACATCCCCGTGATCGCCGACGCCGACACCGGCTACGGCAACCCGCTCAACGTGATCAGGACCGTCGGCGCATACGAAGCGGCCGGCGTGGCAGGCATTCATATCGAAGACCAGGTGGCTCCGAAGAAATGCGGCCACATGGAGGGCAAGCAGGTCATCGCCGCGGACGAGATGGCGCAGAAAGTGCGAGCCGCCGTCGAGGCGCGGACCAGTCCCGACTTCGTCATCATCGCCAGAACCGACGCCCGCGCCGTCGAGGGCCTCGAGCGGGCGATAGAACGTGCACGCCTGTACCGCGCGGCCGGCGCCGACGTCCTGTTCGTTGAGGCTGTGGTCACCGAGGCGGAGGCGGCGGAGGCTGTCCGGGCGTTTCCCGGCGTGCCGTTGCTCTTTAACTGGGCGGAAGGCGGCAAGACACCGCCGATCAGCCTCAGCCGAGTGTGCGAACTCGGTTACCGGATTGTCATCTTCCCGATTAGCACGCTTCTGGCCGCTACCGCCGCCATGCGCGGGATACTGCATGAGATCGCCACGGCGGGGACCCCTTCAGCAGTCCTGCGTGACGTGCCCAGCTTCGGCGAGTTCACCGATTTCATCGGGCTGCCCCAGGTCCGCGAGGTCGAGCAGCGGTACGCCGCGCAGGGCTACGGGCCGGGGAGCGAGACAGGAGGTAGCGGTGGCGGCAACGTTTGACCGGCCGAGCGTTTCCACCGAGCTGGCCAGGGCGATTATCGGCGCGGCCGAACGGAAGGCGCAGGGAATGGGCCACCCGTTCGTGATCGCCATTGTCGACGACAGCGGCGTGCTCAAGGCGTTCAGCCGGATGGACGGCGCCGCGCTGCTGTCCGTCCAGATCGCCCAGGACAAGGCCTACACGGCGGTCGGCTTCGGCATGCCGACCGATGCCTGGCACGAGTTCGTCAAGGACGACCCGCCGCTCGCTATGGGCGCGGCGCCAGGGATCGACCGCCTGATCGTGTTCGGCGGCGGGTTCCCGATCACGATCGACGGCTCCGTCGTCGGCGCCATCGGGGTCAGCGGCGGCCATTACACCCAGGACATGGAGGTAGCCCAGGCCGGCCTGGCTGCCGTTCCCGCGTCGCAGGACGTTCCGGCGTCGCAGGACGTTCCGGCGTAACCGCCCGCCCGGCCTCCCGCACTCCCGCACTCGTGTATAGGTGATCCACCCATACACGATTCTGCAATGGGTGTACCACCGATACACGGCCCGGCGGCGCCGTGGCGCCGGGCGGGTGCGGCGGCTGGCCCGGCGTCCCGGCGCACTCGCGTCCCGCGCCGGATTAGCGCGCGAGTGAGCCCATCGGGTCCCAGGCGGGGAGCACGATCGGCTTCTCGCCGAGAGCCGCGCGCAGGTCCTCGGGCAGTGCGTCGCGGCGGGCGGCGATCTCGAAGACGTACTCGTCGAACCACGAGTCGTTCATCGTGTAGAAGCCGTCCTTGCCCCTGGCCGAACCCCAGCTATTCTCGACTCGCCATTTCCTGGTGACACCATCGAGTATGTCGACGCCGGTGAACAGCATCGCGTGCGTCATCTCGGTCTCGTGGTAGATCAGCCGGTCGGCTTTGCCGAGCGTGAACGCCGTGCCGTATACGGACGGCAGGTCATAGAGCCTGGCGTCCCACAGGCCGTAGTCGTTGCTCATCATCTTCCCGACGTCGCAGCCGAACCAGACCGGCTCGCCGCC
>DASWGE010000483.1:0-2824 GCA_036393895.1 Streptosporangiaceae bacterium
CGACGACAGCCGCAAGCACATCGTGTTGATCTCCGACGGGCGCGCGAACCTTGGCGACGCCGTCGGTGAGGCGCGCCTGCTGCGCGCTGAAGGGGTCCGCGTGGACACGGTCGCCCTGCCGGTTCCGCTCGGGGCCGAGGCCTATGTCGATCGGCTCGACGCACCGCGGACGCTTACCCAGGGGGAGCAGGCCACCGCGCAGGCCCTGATCGTCAGCAACACCATTACGCAAGCAACCGTCCGCTGGTATCTCGACCGCACGCTCATCAACACCGTGCAGCTCGAGCTGCCGGTCGGTGAGACCACGGTCAAGCAAACGGTCAAGCCGGCCGAGCCCGGCTTCCACGCCGTTCGCGTCGTGATCGATGCGGTGCGCGACACCTACGCGGAGAACAACCTGGGCGAGGCCCTGATCCAGGTGGTCGGGCCGCCGCGGGTGCTGCTGGTCGAACAAACGCTGGGCGAGGCAGCCAGCCTCGAGTCGGCGCTGCATTCGACGGGCATCGGCACGGTAGCGATCACGCCCGACCAGCTGCCGCGCTCGGCCGCGGACCTCGCCGCCTACCAGGCCGTGGTCCTCGTCAACATCCCGGCCGCGAGCCTGGGCCCGGACGGCATGAACCTGCTGCAGGCATCGGTGCGGGACCTGGGCAGCGGCCTGGTCGTCATCGGGGGCACGGAGAGCTACGGGCCGGGCGGCTATACGGGCACGCCGCTGGAGGCGACGCTGCCGGTCCAGATCCAGCTGCCTCAGGACATGCAGAAGCCGCCGGTGGCGGTCGTCCTCGTCCTGGAGTCCACCGAGAGCGGGACGGGCGACCAGGTCTTGCGCGGGGCGGCCGAGGCGGTCGTCGAGCAGCTGACCCCGCGCGACTTTGTCGGCGTCACCGACGGCGGGGCAGGCATGGTGGTCCCACTCGCCCCACTCACGGACAAGGCCGCCATCAAGCGAAAGATCGAAGCCATGATCCTCGGTGACCCGTTCAGCTACGCCCCGGACCTGAGCGCCGCCGACCAGGCGCTGACCAAGACCACCGCCGCCATCAAGCACGTCATCCTCTTCGGCGATGGCGACACCGTCGACCGCAACTACCAGCCGGCGATCACGGCGATGCACGGCCGCGGCATCACGCTTTCCAGCGTCGCGATCGCGGCCAACACGACGGACGCCTCACTGATGCAGTCGATGGCAGGCTGGGGACACGGCCGCTTCTATCAGAGCAACAGCCTGCAAGACGTCCCACAGATTTTCCTGAAAGAAACGCGCGAGGCGCTCAAGCCCTGGATCGTCGAGGGACGCATCGCGCCGCAGCTGGCGTCGCTGGCGGACGTGATCCCCGGCGTGCCGCTCGACAGTTTTCCGGCCCTCGCGGGGTACGTGGCGACCACGCCGCGGGCCGCCGCGGACATCGTGCTCAAGAGCCCACAAGGCGATCCCCTGCTGGCGACCTGGCAGTATGGGCTCGGCCGGGTGCTGGCATGGACCAGCGATGCGCAGGGCCGCTGGACGGCCGGCCTGCTGCAATGGCCCTCCGCCAATCGCTTCTTCGGCGACATCGTCCATGCGAGCCTGCCGCAGCCCGGCGACCCCGCGCTGCAGATCGAGACCCGGGTCCAGGGCGACCATACGCACCTGCTGGTGACCGCGCCATCGACATCGGGCGCCACCGTCACGGTCAACGCCGTCACCCCCGACCTGGCCGGCGCCAGCCTGACGCTGTCGCCCACCGGCGCGGGCCGCTTCGAGGGCGACCTTCCCACCGACCAGGTGGGCAGCTACCTGCTCCATGTCAGCGAGTCGGCCGGCGGGGTGGTTCGGCACACGACGACCAGCGGGCTGGTTGTTCCGTACTCGCCGGAATACCGCGAGCTTGGCACCGACGTCGCGACGCTCAATGCGATCGCGCAGGCCGGCGGCGGGGTCCTGCTCTCGGAGGTTTCGCAGGCATTCCGCGTCCCGGTCCCAAGCGTGCACGCCGCCCGCCCGATCAGCGAGATCCTGCTCGTGCTCGCGATCCTGCTCTTCCCGATCGACGTCGCGCTGCGACGGCTGATCTTCCAACTGGAAGATATACCGGCGTGGCGCAGGGCGCTGCAGCGCGCGCCGGCGCCCGCGGTTCCCGCCGAGGCGACCGTCACGCGGCTCCGGGAGCGCGTCGAGGGTGTCCGCGCCGCCAGGGCGGCGCAACCCCGAACGCCCAAAAAGCCGCCTGACGACCCAACCGGCGAGCTGCTCTCCCGCCGGCGCCGCCGCTGACTCTTAGGCTGCGTTTATGAGCGCACCTTAAACTAGGCTGCGATGTTTCCTGGTGCCGGGCTGGTCGCCCAGCTGATCTTCCTTTTCATCCTTGTGTTGATCGTGCGTGCGATCTTCTCCTGGTTTCCCGGGATGCTCTACACGCAGGCCGGCCGGATCGTCGTGCTGGCCACCGAGTGGTACCTGGCACCCATCCGGCGTGTGATCCCACCGGTCGGCGGTCTCGATCTCTCCTTCCTCATCGGCATCCTCATTCTCTACGCGCTGCAGAACTTTGTCGTCTCAGGCAACCCCGTGATCGCTCTGCTGGGGATCGTCCGCTCCATCCTGATTTTCTGCATCATCCTGGTGCTCATCCGTATCTTTTTCGCCTTCTTTCAGATGGATCCCTGGCATCCGATCACCCAGGTGGTGATGCAGGTCAGCGAGCCTTTTGCGCGGCCATTTCGCCCGTGGTTCCCGCGGCGCCCGCGTGAGTTCGATTGGGCGCCGGTCGCGGCCTTCGTCGTCTTGCTGGCCGCCCTGGTCCTGGTCTCGTTCCTGGCGAGCTTCTTCCGGTTCGGCTAG
>DASWGE010000484.1:0-1505 GCA_036393895.1 Streptosporangiaceae bacterium
CCGCCCAACCCCGTGGCCTTGGGAGTCTGCACGAGCACCCCGGCCGTAAGAAGGACCGCGAGCACGACTTCGATGATGACGAGAGCGTTCCTGACTTGAGTCATTGATGAACTCCCGGATTCTACCGATCGGCGGCTATCCCATTGCGACGCCGGGATCGGTCAGGTAGCGCTGCACCACCGGCCCAACCCACGTGGCCACCTCGTCCGAGCGCGCCGACGCCAGTGGCTCGACCTTGACGACATATCGCAGCATGGCGATGCCGATGAGCTGGCTGGCCACAAGCGTCGCGCGAAGCTGGGGCCGGTCGAGCTGGATCGCGGCCGCGATACGTCCGAGAACCTCTCGGCTGGCGAACTCGCGCAGGGTCGCGGCGGCCTGCTCGCTGCCGACGACCGAGCGGATGAGAGCCAGCATCGGGCTTCCGGCCGGCGAGTCCCAGGTCTCCAGGAAGAACCTGACGAGGCGTTCGCCAAGGCCGTCGAGGCCGGGCGCCAGCAGCCTGGGGATGAACTCGGCCGGGTCGGCCGGGAACTCGACCGCGGCCAGGAACACGCCTTCCTTCGACCCGAAGTAGTGGGCGATCAAAGCGGGGTCGACGCCGGCGACCGCGGCGATGTCGCGGATCGTGGCCCCTTCGTAGCCGACCTCGCTGAAATGGGCGCGGGCCGCGCCGAGGATCTTTTCCTTGGTGCCGCCCGAGCCAGGGCGGCGTCCGGTTCTCGGCACGCCGCTAGCCTGCCGATTCCGCGATCGGGCGGCGCACCAAACCGCTGATGATCATCAGCACCAGACCGACCGCCAGCCAGGCGGAGATGACCAGCACCGGGAACGCGACACCTTCGCCACCGAAGTAGAGCGTTCCTTTGAGCGCGCTGTTCAGCTGGCCGGCCGGCATCCAGGGTGACATCCATCGATAGACGTCGGGCAGGATCGTGCTTCCGGCCGGGCCGCCGGAGGAGATCAGGTCGAGCAGGATGATCACCAGGGCCGAGAGACCGAGACCGGGAGGCCCGAGCAGACGTGTGAAGCCGGCAACGAATGCGCCGGCGGCGAACGACGTCAGGGCTACCAGGGCGCCCATCGGCACGAGGGCCGCGGTGTCATAGCCGCCGGCGATCCACGTGGCCGCACCGACTCCGGCTGCTCCGGCCAGCACGCCAAACACGGCCGTGACGCCCAACCACGCGGCGCCACGCGTGCCGGCAGCGCGCGCCAGCAGGGCTGCTTGCACCACCAGCGTCGAGATGAGGGTCGCCAGCACGAGGAAGAAAAGGATCAGGCCATGGGCGTCGCCGGACGCGAATGGATGGACCACCTCCACCGGCACCTGCGGACCCTGAGCCGACAGCGCCGCGCCGAAGACGGACTCGATCAACGTCGTGGCCGTGTCGCCCGCCGCGCCGGCGACGATGATGCGCGAGCTTGCGGGTCCGCCCACGACGACCACACCGTCGACATCGCGCCGATCGAGCGCGGCACGGGCGGAGTCTTCGGAGTCGTAG
>DASWGE010000485.1:0-10278 GCA_036393895.1 Streptosporangiaceae bacterium
CCGAGTCCTTGATGAGCGTAGACTTCGCCGCGATTCACGCAGCGCCCTTCCCCGCCTCCGGGTTGCCGAAGTCCTGCTCGATCGCTTCAGCCCAGGCCGCCCAGGCGTGCCCTGTGCCGCGGTCGAGTTCCGCCACGGTCGCGGCGGCGTCTCGCTGAACTTTCTCCCTGGCCGATCGGGACATCCACGCCGACATCGGCACTCCCGCCAGTTCGGCCGCCGCCTTGGCCTGCCGGTATGTCCGCTCGTCCATGCTAATGCTGATGGTCTTCACAGCCATGTCCATAACGTTATCAACATCGGCCTCAGACCGAGACCTGTTGGCGATGCTAGCCGCGCGCCGAATCGCCCGCGTGCCAACTGCCCAGGGCAATCCTTGCATGCAAGCAATCATGATAACGGCAGCGGGCGCACCGCCACGTGGGCAAAACCCTTCTCTGGCCGAACAGAGCGCCCCCGGTGATGTACTGCGAAGACGCGATCGACAGACTAGGAGCATGACTGAGCATAGGGAGCCGAACTCCGAACAGCTCGGCAGGGTCGTGATAGTTGGTCCTGACGGCGTCGCGATGGAGAGTAATGCCGGCGATGCGACTGGCCAGCGGCCCGTGACCGAGATGGTCGAGCAGCCGGCCAAGGTCATGCGGGTCGGCAGCATGATCCGCCAGCTACTCGAAGAGGTCAGGGCTGCCCCGCTGGACGAGAAGAGCAGGGCAAGGCTCAGGGAGATCCACACCAGTTCGATCAAGGAGCTTGAGGACGGGCTGGCACCCGAGCTTGTGGAGGAACTTGAACGGCTGTCCCTGCCGTTCGCCGAGGACGAGATACCGAGCGAGGCCGAACTGAGGGTCGCTCAGGCACAGCTGGTGGGCTGGCTGGAGGGCTTGTTCCACGGGATCCAGACCACGCTCTTCGCCCAGCAGATGGCCGCCAGGCAACAGCTCGAGCAGATGCGCAGGGCGCTGCCGCCCGGCATGACGCCCGGAGCTCCCGTCGAGGAACCGGCGCAACAGCAGCGCACTTCGGGCCCGTATCTCTAGCGACGCCGCCTCAGGCTAAAAGTGCGCCCCGCCTGATCCGGTCGAGCCAGGCTGCCGCATCGGTGAACGCCACATCGGCGCTCATCACCGGCGCATTACCTCCGGCGACGTGCCCCGGCTGTGCGGCAGCGTCCGCCATCGGATAACTGCCCAGGAAGCGCACCTCGCTGCAAGTGCGCCGCAAGCCCATCAACGCCTCGCCGACCTGGGGCGCCGCCACATGTCCTTCGCAGTCAATGAAGAAGCAGTACCGGCCGATCCCCTCGCCAGTTGGGCGCGACTCGATCCTGCTCAGGTTGACGCCGCGAACGGCGAACTGGCTGAGTATGTCCATCAGGGCGCCAGGATGGTCGTCGGCTAGGAACGCGATCACTGACGTCCGGTCGTTTCCTGTCCTGTCCGGCAGCGGGCCCGGCAGGCCGACTTCCACGAACCTGGTCACGGCAGCGGCGTTGTCGTGCACGCCGTCGGCCAGCACGGCCAGCCGGTAGTGCCGCGCCGCGAAGCTCCCCGCCAGCGCGGCGTCGATCTCGGAGTCGGCGACCTGCTGCGCGGCGTCGGCATTGGACAGCGTCGGGCGCCAGTGCGCTTCTGGCAGGTTCTTGGCCAGCCACTGCCGACACTGCGGCTGCGCGACAGGATGACCGCCTACCACCTTGACGTCTTGAAGTTCAGTGCCAGGCCTGGCGAGCAGCGCGAACTCGACGGGGACGATCACCTCGGCCTTGATCAGCAGTTGCGGGCCTGCGGCTAGCTCGTCGAGGGTGGCGTTGACGCCGCCCTCGACCGAGCTCTCGATCGGCACGACGGCCCGGTCGGCGTGGCCAGAGTGCACCGCGTCGAGCGTGGCCTCGATCGAGGCGCAGGCCACGGGCTCGAACGCGCTATCCGGATGCAGGGCGCTGACGGCTTGCTCGCAGAATGTGCCGCGCGGCCCGAGATACGCGCAACGATTCACGTCACTCATAGCGCTGCCGCGTCAGGTTGCTCGGCCACTTGTCCGTCGGGCCAGGCGGTCGCGTGCTGCCACGGCTGACGTTCCGCGAGCGCCCGGGCGACGCCTAGTAGCTGCCTGGCCCGGTGGACTTGCGAGTGGAGGTCCGTGCCGGTTGCCCGATGCGCCAGCGGGACCTGAACCTCGGCGACCCGCATCCCCCTGCGCAGTAGGTCGATGGTGAGGCCGGTCTCGGCGCCCCAGCCTGGTGCGAGGGGACGCGCCGCCTCGAACGCCGCCCTGGTCAGGCAACGCTGGCCGTTGAGCGGCTCGGTCGGCCGCCAGCCGGTTGCCCGCTCGATGCCGGCCCCCGACAGGCCCATCACCAGGCCATGGCCACCGCGTTTCACCCTGGTGCTGAAGGTGGCGATGGTCATGTCAGCGCGACCCGCCATGACAGGCTCGGCGAGCGGCCCAGCCTCCTCAGCTGTCTCGGCCAGATCCGCGTCGAGGAATAGCAGGTGCCGGGGTCGGATAGCCGCGTTCCCGGCCGTCCCGGCCACGGCCGCGCGCTCAGCCTCGATCACCCGGACCGCCTCCGCGCCCGTTTCCATCGCAGCGGCCTTGCCTCGATTGCGCGCATGACGCACGACGGTCGCGCCGGCCGCGCTCGCCTCGCCGCCCGTGCCGTCATTTGAGCCGTCGTCGACTACGACGACGATGTCCACACCGGGGATCCGCACCGCGGCCCTGACGGTCGCGCCGATCCGGTCGTACTCATTCCTGGCAGGGATAACGACGGCCAGGTCACCGCGTGGCGACATGGCTGCGATCTTAGTAGCGCGATTACCTGCCGACTGCCTGCGCCGGGTTGTCCGTCACGGTGAACACCGCTTCAAGCCCCGTCACCTGCAAGATCTTCCTGACCGCTGGACGAGGTGCGGCCAGTTCCAGATCACCGCCCGTCTCGCGGGCCTGACGATGCGCGGCGAGAAGAACGTTCACGCCGGTCGAGTCGCAGAAATCTACCCCCGACAGGTCAACAACCAGGCGGACGGGGCCGCCGGAGGCAAGCACGCCCGCCAGCTCGCGCTGCAGCCGGGGAACCGTGTACAAATCGATCTCGCCCTGGACCGACATGACGACGTATTCCCCCTGCGGCCGGCATGTGACCTTTAGCTCCACCTCCCGCACACTACTCGTCCCCGGCCCGATCCACCACCCGCGAACAGGGCTGTGTGCAGCCTGCAAACGCTTGCTGTTCTGAGTTCTTCCCGCCCGTTCAAGACAGGACAAAAGCTGCGCAAAGTTTCGGCAAAGCGCGGAGAGGGCCGGGGCCGCCGCCACCGAACAGCCGGGCAGCCGGGCCCCCGATCCCCCGTGACCCGCGTACTCTGGTGGCATGGCGCGCATCATCTTGTTCATCGTCGCGGCGGCCGCGATCCTCGTCTTGCTGTGGGTGCTGCTCGGGAGCCTGCTGCACATGCTGGCGATCGGCTTCTGGATCGTGCTTATCGTCCTGATCGGGTCCGGGCTGTTCCGCATCGGGCGCCGGAGAAGATCGCGGCAATAGGCGGGTAGTTAGCCCGCTTAGCCAGTCCTTGGCCAAGCGGCGCAGTAGGCCGTCCGCCTGCCGATCTGGGCCCAGGACCGGGCGCGGTCAGCGCATCGGAGTGAGTTCCCCCACCCGGTGCGCCTGGTCATTGGCCGGGCCAGCTGGCCCAGGAACGCGCGTCCCGCTGACAACCGCAGGATCGACCTGCGGCGCTCCGGCCGGCTGCGCAGGCTCGTCGCTGGGGCGAGCTAGCTCCGGCATCGGAACTGGGTCACGCCGGATCGGAGCACACAGGCAACGCGGACCACCGCGGAAGGCCCCAAGCTCACTTCCCGGCACGGTGATGACATCGAAACCGGCTCCCGCGAGCCTGGCATTGGTCTCGACGTTCCGCTCGTTGCAGACCGCCACTCGGGGCCCGACGGCCAGCGCGTTGCCGCCGTCGTCCCACTGGCCAGCCTGGCCAGCCTGGCCAGACGGCGAGTCCAGCCCAGTGTCGATCACGGTGAGCCTGTCTACATCGAGGGCCCGGGCCGCCGCTTCGAGGAAGGGCTGCGGACGGGACACGCGAAGCTGATCCTGGCGGGCGGTAATGGTCAGCGCGGTCAGAGTGAACGCAAGTGCCGGAATCATGATCACGACGCCAGAGTCGACGACGGTGCAGACCCGGTCCAGGTGGCCGCCCTCGCCGCGCTGGTTCATCGGGACAGCGAGCACGGTGTGCGCGACCCCGGCCTCCAGCAGGTGCTTGGCCAGCCGTTCGGCGCTGGCGGGTGAGGTCCGCACGCCCACACCGACGGCCACAACGCCTGGAGCGAGCAGCAGCACATCACCGCCGTCCAGTTGCATGGCGCCGGCGTCATAGCGCGATCGCAGCCCGCCAAACCGAGGATGATGACCGTAGATGACGGCCATCAGCTCGGTCTCCCTGCGGCGCGGGCCCGGCAAGCAGGCAATGACCGCTTGATCTCCGATCCAAACGCTGGAATCTCGGGTAAAGACCAGGTTCGGCAGCGGGCTGACCACGAAGTCGTGCGGGTCGAGCAGATCGTATACGAGCCCGCTGCCGGTCCTGAGCTCGGCGACGGTCAGCCCGGCAACCAGAACCGCGGCCAGGTCCAGAGGCGCGAGCGACTCCAGATGCTGGCGAACGCTGGCGCCAAGGACATCGCCGAGCTCGGCATCGGCGAGCACGGATGCGATCGAGTCGTCCCTGGCTGACTGAAACTCGAGCACGTCCTGCAGCAACTCGGTGACATAGAGAACCTCAGCCCCGCGGTCTCTGAGCAGGTCCGTCAGCGCATCGTGCTCCTGCTGTGCCCGAGCGACCCAGGGCTGGCCGTCGAATCCCAGCCGGCTCTTCGTCCTCGGCGTGATCCGCCTCAGCTCTGCTCCAGGCCGATGAACGAGCACGGTCCTGAGCCAGCCAACTTCACTGTCAGTACCAATGCTGTAGCTCACGATCCCCCCGAGATTCCGTGGCCGAACCCCCACCGATGACCCTGATGGCAGTATCACCAATCCCGGCCGGATTACGCATACGGCATGAGCAGCGCCGGAGCGTGGTCAGCGTTTGGTAAGCGACGGGCTATGGGCCGGTCATGCGGAAGCCAGCGACGACGTCCGCCCGCTGCCATGATGTTCCGGAAATGCCGTTTCCTGATTGCCCGAATGGGCTGGCCGACTCGACGTGCTTGCCCGTTTCATCGTGTCTCGGCGCCGCGAGGACGGCCCAGACCGTGAGCCCGATCTCATCGCTCCGTACGCCCCAGGTCAGGCAGAGATGCTCGACAATGCTCAGACCCCGCCCGCTGACTGACGACGGCGCCGGATGACCGGTGTGCGGTACGGTCGCGCTGCCGCCGTCACTCACCGCCACCTCGACCGAGCTGCCGTCAACAGCCCAGGCGACCTGCAGGCGCTCTCCCGGCAGCGGATACGCATGCAGGATCGCATTGCTGAGGAGTTCGCTGACGACAAGCGCGGCGTCCCTGACGGCGTTATCGAAGACGCCGACCGCGCGGAGTTCCTCGGAAAGCGCCCGGCGTGCGACGGCGACGCTGGCCGGGGCACACGGCAGGTGGACGACTCTCGACGCGCTCACCTCCCTGGCCACCCGCCCTGGCATCGCGGCGCGGTACCTTCCGCACTGCGGATTTCAGATGCCCGGACTGGCGCAGGCGGAAACCGGTCAAACCTGAAGGGTTTGATCACAACCGGCACGCGGTCCCAGCCCGCACGCCGGTCGTTCCGGCACACTTCCAAGCCAGCAAGGCATTGCGGCTCCGTGACGTCCAGTTGAACTACGTTTTGCGTTACGGGATCGTTATCTGCTCAGGCGTCCCCGGCCTGCGATTTAGCGGCGAAACGGGGGTGAATCGGGACGTCGGGTCCCGCGGCGGCCAGAGTGCGGAGAACGCATGGAGCGGAGGCCCCGCAAGCAGAGTGGGAGCCGCGGCAACAGGGACAAGGCTGCCCCTCGGGTAGTGTCGGCGCCGTGATAATCGCGCGCTCCGGTACCCGGCCGTGCCGGGTTCCCGACGCATGAGGTCGACCAAGGCCGCATCGCCCGGCCAGGTGCTCGGAGGCGCGACTGCCACCGCGACGGGCGAGGGCAGCGAGTCAGGCGCCGCCCAGCCCGATGGTTCGCTGGCTGCGCTGGCCGCCCAGTACGGCCTGCGGCCGAGCGCTCAGCGGCCATCCATCGGCATTTACCTCAGGGAGCTCGCGCGCCGGTGGAGCTTCATCATGGGCTTCGCTACGGCCCGCAACGTGGCCATGTACACCGAGGCGAAGCTCGGGCAGCTGTGGCAGATCCTCGCTCCGCTGCTCAACGCCGGCGTCTACTTCCTCATCTTCGGCCTGATCATCACGGGTGTCAGCCGGGGCGTGCCGGATTACCTGGCCTTCCTGGTTACCGGCGTGTTTGTCTTCAGCTTCACCCAGCGAACCTTCATCTCAACGTCGAAGGTCATCACGGACAGCCTGCCGCTGATCAGGGCCCTGCAGTTCCCGCGTGCGTCGCTACCGCTCGCCTACGTCATGATCGAACTGCAGCAGCTAGCGCTGTCCATGGTGGTCCTGTTCGCGCTCATACCGATCACCCGCGAGCCGGTGACCTGGGACTGGCTGCTTGTCATACCGGCGCTAGCGCTGCTCACCATCTTCAATGCCGGGCTCGCGCTCTTCGCGGCCAGGACAGGCGCCAGGATCAACGACTTCGCGCAGTTGCTGCCCTTCCTGATGCGGACCTGGCTGTACATCTCCGGTGTCATTTACAGCGTCCAGGTCTTCGTGGCGCAGCACTCGCAGAACCACGGCTGGGTGACGACGCTGCTCCAGCTGAACCCGGCCGCCATCTTCATCACGCTGGTCAGGAACGCCCTGCTGGCCAAGCAGCGTGCTAGCGCGTTCGGCGCGATGCCGCCCAAAGCCGCCAAGTGCGCCGCGTGGATCTACCAGGGCACGGACAAGCGCCCGCTGGGCGTGAGCCCTGCCACGTGGGACGCCGCGAAGGCTCAGAACATCAACCTCCCGCCCGGCCATCCGCTGAGCCAGTACGGCAGCGCCTACTGTCCCGCCACCTTCGTCTCCAGCCACCTGTGGCTGTTCGCGGTCGGCTGGGCCCTCGTCGCGCTGCTCCTTGGCTTCTGGTACTTCTGGCGGAAGGAGGTGAACTACGGCCGTGGCTAGGTCAGCGCAGGCTACTGACAGCATGGTTCTGCCAGCCAAGCCCTCTGGGGGCACGGGGGAGCCTACCGTCATCGTCGACGGGCTGCATGTCGTCTACCGGGTCTACGGCGCGGGCGGTGACCGCGGCACCGCGTCGACCGCGCTGTTCCGGATCCTCGGCCGTAAGACCAGGCCGGCGATCCGGGAGGTGCACGCGATCAAGGGAATATCCTTTGTCGCCTACCGCGGCGACGCGGTCGGCATCATCGGCAGGAACGGGTCGGGCAAGTCGACGCTGCTGCGCGCCATTGCCGGGCTGCTTCCGCCCGAGCACGGCACGGTCTACACCATCTGCGACGCCTCGCTGCTCGGCGTCAACGCCGCGCTGATGGAAGATCTCACGGGGGAGCGGAACGTCGTACTCGGCTGCCTGGCGATGGGAATGACCAAGGCCGAGATCAAGAAGAAGTACGCCGAGATAGTGGACTTCTCCGGAGTCGGCGAGTTCATCAACCTGCCGATGAAGACCTATTCATCAGGCATGGGCTCACGGCTGCGGTTCGCCATCGCGGCAGCCAAGGACTACGAGATCCTGCTGATCGACGAGGCGCTGGCAACCGGTGACGCCGAGTTCCGGGTCAAAAGCCACGCCAGGATCGACGAACTCCGCAAGAAGGCGGGCACCGTCTTCCTTGTCGCGCACGACCTCGAGGAGGTCGAGGACACCTGCAACCGGGTGATCTGGCTCGACCGGGGCAAGATCGTTGAGCAGGGCGAGGACGTCATCGGCATCATCGACACGTACATCGAAGCTTCGGGCGGCGAGAAGGTCACCAGGGATCCGGTCACCAGGAAGCGCATCAGCGCCCCCGAGCCAGACGCCTGACGTCCCCGGGGGCTGCCGGCGCGCTGGCCGAGCGGGCGACGGCACGCCCCAAGGCTCAGTCGGACCGGCGGGAGCCGTCGTCGCTCGGCGTCCGAGGCCGCGGGAGCAGCGGCCTGGACATTGTCGGCGGGATCCTCCGGCCGTTGGCTGGTGCCTTGTCCTTGCCGCCCGCAGCGACGGCCTCAGCCTGCGGCAGCATCAGGCGCATGATCGTCCCGCCGTCGGGACCGGCGGCCGCCGTCACCTCCCCGTTCTGCGCTCTGGCCAGCTGGCGCACGATGTACAGGCCCAGGCCGATCCCGCCGAACCGCCTCCGGTCGCCGGCTTCGCCCTGGACGAAGCGCTCGAAAACCCGCTCCACATCGGCAGCCGCGATCCCGATGCCCTCGTCCTGTACCGAGACCTCGATCTGGCCTGACTCGGGGATCGCCGCAGCAGCGATCGTCACCGTGCCGCCGTCGGGCGAGTACTTGAACGCGTTCTCCAGCAACTGGCCCACGATGCTGTCGGTCGCAGCCTGGTCGCCGTGCGCCTGCGGCAGGTCGTCGGCGATGTCAGTGATCAGGATGTGCCGGTCGGACAGGGGGCGGAACACTTTCGCGGCGTCCATCAACAGCCTGGCCAGGTCGAATGGCTCGTTTTTGACCGTCAGCCGGTTGGCACCTGCGCGCGACCCGAGCAGCAGCTGATCGACGAGCCTGGCCAGCGACTCGGCGCGCTCGGCGATCGTCTGCACGGCCATCCGCCTGTCCCTGTCGGGCAGCTTGTCCCATCGGTTCGCCAGCGTGCTCGCGAAGCCCTGCACCACCGTGATGGGGGTTCGCAGCTCGTGGCTTGTCGTCGCCAGGAAGAGGTCCTTGGCCTCCTCGAGTTCCTTCGCTGCCGTGATGTCGCGGAAGTCGACCACCTGCTCGTCCCGGCCCTCGAGCACCGTGCAGAGCACGTCGATCCAGCGGTCGCTGGGCAGCCGGCAGGTGAGCGTGGCGCCCGGCTCCGGCAGCGGGAACGGCGGCGGCTTGCCGGTCGCCTGCGCCGCCGAAACGCCCGTTAGCGCGTGCGCGGCCGGGTTCCACTGCCGGACCAGGCCGTTCCCGTCCAGCACGGCGATGCCGTCCGCGCTGCTGTCGATGACGGCCCGCTCGTGTGCCCGCTGCCGCACCACCTCAGCGAATGCCGTGGCGTTCGAGAGCGCGACGCTGGCGTGCCCGGCCAGCAGCTCGAGCAGCTCGAGCTCAACGTGGCCGACCTTCCGCCCGCTGTACAGGGCGTACAGCGCCCCGTACGGCTTGCCTGCCACGTACGACAAGCTCAGCGTGATCGTATGCAGCCCGGGCAGCGCGGACCAGATCAGGTCATCGAACCGGCCGGACTCGCCGGTCCGCATCAGCACGCTGTTCCCTGACCGCATCAGCTCGCCGACCAGGCTGGTCGGCAGGTCAGCCGTCCGGCCGCGGAGCTCGGCGGGCAGGCCGTCCATCGATACCAGCCGCAGCCGCTCGCCCTCGATCAGCACGAACCCGCCCGCGTCGGCCCTGGTCAGCTCCCGCAGGCTGGCCGCGATCCGGTCGAGCACGGTCTCCAGGTCCAGCTCGGCATTCATGTCGGCCACGACGTCGCCGAGCCTGCGCACCACACGCGCGCGCTCGGCCATGTAGTGCCGGATCGCGCTGTCCTCGTCGCTGGGGTGGCACAGGATGATCCAGCCCAGCCGCCCGCCGGAAGCCTCGGTCAGGCTGCTGACGTCGGTCCGCAGGTCGAGCATCTCGCCGGCTTTAGACATCCGCCTGGTAGCGAGCGAGATCTGGCCTCCGGCCGCGACCCGCTCGAGTACCGCATTGTGCTCGGCCCGCAACTCCCGCGGGATGATCGGCGGCTCGAGCCCGAGCACCTCCGCCGCGGTCCAGCCGAACATCCGCTCCGCCGCCCGGTTCCAGACGCACACCGCCCGGTCTCTGCCGAGGGCGATGATGGGGCCCGGCGCGCAGTCGATGACCGAGCGCGCGGTGGCATCGATCCGCGCCTGATCCGGCCCCGCCGCCACCGCCCGTCTCCGCCACACGCCCCTATCGTGACACCAGATCGGCAATCTGCATCGCCAAAAGCGCAGGCGGTGGCGCGAATCATCGTTCACAAAGGCACAGACCACCCGAGATCAACCGACCTCAGCGGCGACTCCCGCCTCCCGAGGCCG
>DASWGE010000486.1:0-4088 GCA_036393895.1 Streptosporangiaceae bacterium
GGCGAGGATAGCTTTAAGCTTCGGCACAAGAGGCGGAACACGGAGGTTCGCGATGGCGACGAAGGACACCGGGGGTCAGCGGCATACCACCAAGCGTGACCAGGACGAGCAGGAGGCCCAGGATCAGGGCACCGAGGAGGGCCGGGAGCGCAGGGAGAAGCTGACCGATGACGTCGATGCGATCCTCGACGAGATCGACGAGGTGCTCGAGGAGAATGCAGAGGAGTTCGTCCGCTCGTATGTCCAGAAGGGCGGCCAGTAACCGGGCAGGCTGATCCGCCGCGCGTGCGGCGGTGGCAGTAGGGTCAGTGGCGTACCTGTGGGCACCAGGAAAGGATTCCCTTGGGTTCCGACTCCAACGCCAGGCTGATGAGCGCGACCTACCTCAGCGCGGGAACCTCCTCGTTCAGCGAACTCCTGACTTCCACCGCCCCCGAGCTGCTGCCGGGGTCGGGCGCGCTGAGCGGTTCCGGCGGGCTGAGCGTGCCGGGCGGGCTGAGCGTGCCGGGCGGACTTGCCAGGGAGCTCCCGCACGGCACCACGATCGTTGCCGCTTCCTTCAATGGTGGCGTCGTGATGGCCGGCGATCGGCGCGCCACGGCCGGGAACATGATCGCGCAGCGGGACATCGAGAAGGTCTTCCGCAGCGACGAGTTCTCCTGCATCGGGATCGCGGGGGTGGCCGGCATCGGGATAGATCTCGTCCGGCTGTTCCAGGTTGAGCTGGAGCACTACGAGAAGCTTGAGGGCAGGGTCCTGTCCCTGGAGGGCAAGGCCAACAGGCTCTCTGGGATGGTCCGGGCCAACCTGGGCGGTGCGATGCAGGGCCTTGTCGTGGTGCCCCTCTTCGCCGGGTATGACGCCGACGAGGGCGTAGGGAGGATCTTCAGCTACGACGTGGCCGGCGGGCGCTACGAGGAGCAGCGGCACTACTCGATCGGCTCGGGCTCGGTCTTTGCCAGGGGCGCGCTGAAGAAGCTCTATTCCGACGGCATGGAAGCCCCCGCCGCCATCCTTGCCTGCATGCAGGCCCTCTACGATGCCGCCGACGATGACTCGGCCACCGGCGGTCCCGACCTAACCAGGCGCATCTGGCCCCTCGTGGCGACCGTGACCGCCGATGGATACCGGCGGCTGCCCGAGGAGGAGGCCGGCTCGTACGCCGAGGCCGTCATCAACGAGCGGATGCGGGAACCGGACGGCCCGACCTCGGCCATGCGCCCGCCAACCAGTGACTCCGAATAACTGGCGGCCACCGCCGCCACCGAAGTTCAGCCCCGACAACTCAAAGCAAGGGAAGCACTAACGGTGTCGATGCCGTTCTATGTGTCGCCTGAACAGGCGATGAAGGACAAGGCGGACTATGCGCGCAAGGGGATCGCGCGCGGCCGCAGCGGAGTCGTGATCCAGTACGACGCCGGGATCCTGTTCGTCGCGCCCAACCCGTCGCGAGCCCTGCACAAGATCAGTGAGATCTACGACAGGATCGCGTTCGCGGCCGTAGGCCGGTACAACGAGTACGAGATCCTGCGCAAGGCCGGCGTCCGGTACGCCGATGTCACCGGCTACCAGTACGACCGCCAGGACGTGACCGCGCGCGGGCTGGCCAACTGGTACGCGCAGACGCTTGGCTCGATCTTCACTGACAGCCCGAAGCCTTTCGAGGTGGAGATCGTCGTGGCCGAGGTGGCCGAGCTACCCGCCGAGGACCAGATCTACCGGATCACCTTCGACGGGTCGGTCAACGACGAGCACGGCTACGTGGCGATGGGCGGCCAGGCGGAGGCGATCGCGAACGTACTGAAGGAGCACTACTCGGAAGGGATGAGCCTGACAGGGGCGCTCGCCGCGGCCATCGCCGGGCTGGCGGCCCAGGCCAACGGTGACAGGATGGACACCAGCGCGGGCCAGCTTGAGGTGGCCGTCCTCGAGCGCACCCGCGACCACCGGACCTTCCGGCGCCTGACCGGAGCGCGCTTGGAGAGCCTGCTCGCCGAGGCTGGCGCTGCAGGAGGCACCGGCCAGCCAGCCGCCGACGAGCAAGCCACTGGCGAGCCAGCCGCCGGCGAGCCAGACGCCGGCGAGCCAGACGCCGGCGAGGCGCCAGGCACGGCCAGACCAAGCGCATCGGGCGCCGGGTCCGCAGCAGGCAAGCCGGCCGGCACCGATGGCAAGACCGGCGGCACCGACAGCAAGACCGGCGGCACCGATAGCAAGACGGGCGGCCCGAAATCGCCGCAATCTGGCCAAGCAGATTCCCCCGAGCCGGGCCAGTCGGAAGCCGGCGGCGAGTCGGCCGGCTGAACGCTCATGTCGATGCCGTGCTGCCAGTACACGGTGATCGCCGTCGTCCCGCACCGTTGACAGCAGTCGGCGGGCGTCGTTGACTTCGACCGCGGCGGGGTATGACCTGAGCCGTTGGTAATGTCAGGCATAGGCGCGCCAGTTGGCGCGCCACCGCATGACTTCTTGGAGGGCACGTGGCCGCCGACCTGGCAACGATCACCGGCATGAACGCACCGACCGGGTTGCTGATCGGCGGGCAATGGACGCAGGGACGTGCGGGATCACTTCCAGTCATCGATCCGGCGACCGAGGATCCGATCGCCGAGGTGGCCAGCGCGACTCCCGACGATGCTCTCGATGCCGTCTCGGCCGCGTCCCAGGCGCTGCCCGGATGGGCGGCTACGCCGCCCCGAGTCCGCGGCGAGTGCCTGCGGCGGGCCTACGAGCTGATGATCGCCGACACCGAGTCGCTGGCGAGACTGATGGTGATGGAGAACGGCAAGGCGCTGAAGGACGCCAGAGCCGAGATCACCTATGCCGCCGAGTTCTTCCGCTGGTTCTCCGAGGAGGCGGTGCGGATCGACGGGATGATGACGAGGGCCCCGTCTGGGGCGAACCGGATCCTGGTGCAGCACCAGCCTGTCGGCGTGTCTGTCCTCGTGACGCCATGGAACTTCCCCGCGGCCATGGCTACCCGCAAGATCGGGCCAGCACTAGCCGCCGGCTGCACGGTCGTGCTCAAGCCGGCCAAGGAAACGCCGCTGTCGGCACTGGCCGTAGCCGCCATCCTGACCGAGGCCGGGGTACCCGATGGCGTGGTGAACGTTCTCCCGACCAGCTCGCCAGGTCCGGTGGTCGGGGCTATGCTCGCCGACCCGCGGGTTCGCAAGCTGTCCTTCACCGGGTCAACCGAGGTAGGCAGGATGCTGCTCCGTACCGCGGCCGACACCGTCACGAACTGCTCGATGGAGCTCGGCGGCAACGCGCCGTTCCTGGTCTTCGGCGATGCCGACGTCGATGCGGCGGTGGACGGCGCGATGATCGCCAAGACGCGCAACGGCGGCGAGGCGTGCACGGCAGCTAACAGGTTCTACGTGCACGAGTCGGTCGCCACCGAATTCTCGGGCAAGCTCGCCGACCGGCTGGCCGCGCTGAACGTCGGGCCAGGCCTGGACGCCGGTACCGACCTCGGCCCGCTGGTGAACTCGGACACCAGGAACAAGGTAGCCACGCTGGTGGACGAGGCGACCAGGGAAGGCAGCCGCGTTGTGACCGGCGGGAAAGCGCCAGAACGCCGCGGGTACTTCTACGTGCCGACCGTGCTCGACGACGTGCCGCCGACCGCAGGGATCCTGAAGGAGGAGATATTCGGCCCGGTCGCCCCGATCGTCAGGTTCACCGACACCGACCAGGCGATCGCGATGGCCAACAACACTGAGTACGGCCTGGTCTCGTACCTGTACGCGGCCGACCTGCGCCGGGCGCTGCAGGTCGCCGAGCAGCTCGAGGCCGGCATGGTCGGAATCAACCGCGGTGTGGTGAGCGATCCCGCTGCGCCGTTCGGCGGGGTGAAGCAGTCCGGGCTCGGCCGCGAGGGCGGCCACGAGGGTCTGCTGGAGTTCACCGAGACCAAGTACATCGCCGTGGACTGGTGAGCTGAGAGCTGCTGTGGACAGGCGAATATTCGGGCTCGAGAACGAGTACGGCGTCACCTGCACATTCCGCGGCCAGCGTCGGCTCTCTCCGGACGAAGTAGCCAGGTACCTGTTCCGCCGCGTGGTGTCCTGGGGCCGGAGCAGCAA
>DASWGE010000487.1:0-7630 GCA_036393895.1 Streptosporangiaceae bacterium
TCGACGCATATATCGATGCCCTTCCCGCCTGGCAGCAGGCAATCTGCCGGCAGGTCAGGGACCTCGTCCATGCGGCCGATCCCGAGGTTACCGAGACGATCAAGCGCACCAGGCAGCCGTATTTCGTGCTGGAGGGGAACATCTGCGCGCTGCTCGCCGCGAAGGATCACGTCAACGTGTTCCTGTACGACGGCGGGATAGTCCCGGATCCCGCGGGCATCATCACGGCCGGTCATGAGAACAAAACGGCCAGGACAGTGGGAATCAGGCAGGGCGAGCAGGTCAACGCTCCGGCCCTCACCGCGATGTTCAGGCAGATCATCGCGAACAACAGGGAAGGCGGCTGGCGCAAGATCAACGCACGGGGCTAGCCACCCCGGCGCGCCCCGCACCGCCTAGCGGATCAGGAACACGGGGTAGCCGGGAGCCATATCCAGCAGTTTCGCATCGGGCGCGTCGGCGCCGACGCCATCGAAGAACACGCCGACCTCGAGCTTCCACCGCCTCAGGTACGCACGCAGGATGTCCGGCTTCTGGGCGTCGGTCAGCTCGGTCGCCGTGAACTTCTCGACCTTCCTGCCCACCCGCAACTCGCCGCCGCCAGCCGCTCGCAGGTTACGTACCCATTGGGTCTGCCCCCTGGGCGCGACCAGGTAGCGGCGGCCTTCATGGGTCAGGACGTTCACCGGATTGGATCGCCACTGGCCGCTTGTCCTGCCGCGCACGTACAGCATCCGGCTGCCCCAGACGCTGAAGCCGCGCCTGGTCAGCCAGGCCACAGACGAGTTGAAGACGCCGTTGCTCAGGCGCCCGGCGGCCGTGGTCGGCATGACATACCTGGAGGCCGGGTCGTGGTTCGACATCGCATCCCCTTCGAAGTGTGAGCGCCGCTCTCTATGTAGAGCAGTGTACAGCCATCATGGAGATCAGCGCTCTTGTTTCTGAGCATAGTTCTGCTAAGTTGTAATGAAAACGGTTTTCATATACGTTCGCCACCGAGGATTCGCAGTGGACTCGCGCCCGGGAGGGAGCGCTGATGGGCGAGCCAGGACGGCCGGATGTCGCGGTGCGATTCGACCACGCCGCCGTGCGGGTAGCTGGCCGGACCATCTGGTCCGACGTGAACCTCGCGGTCGCCGGCGGCCAGTTCATGGCGGTGCTCGGACCCAACGGCGTAGGCAAGTCGACGCTGGTCAAGGCCGCCCTGGGGCTGGTCGGACTGTCGGCAGGATCGGTAACCGTGCTCGGCCGGCCTGCGGGCCAGGCTGGCAAGGAGATCGGATACCTCCCACAGCGGCGCAGCTTCGATGCCGGGCTGCGGGTGCGGGGGGTAGATATCGTTGGCCTCGGCTGCGACGGGGAGCGCTGGGGGGTCCCGCTGCCCTGGGGAGACAGGCTGTTTCCGGCCAGGCGAGCGGCCAGGGACCGGGTGCGTGAGGCCATCGACCTAGTCGGCGCCGCCGCTTTCGCCTCCCGGCCGATCGGCCAGGTCTCCGGCGGCGAGCAGCAGCGGCTGCTGATCGCCCAGGCCCTGGTCAGGCAGCCGCGGTTGCTCATGCTCGACGAGCCCCTCGACAGCCTCGACCTGCCGAGCCAGACCGCCGTCGCGGCGCTGATCGCCAGGATCTGCCGGGAGCAGAAAGTGACCGTCATGCTGGTCGCCCACGACGTGAACCCGATCCTGGCCTACCTCGACTGCGTCGCGTATATCGCTGCGGGCAGCGCGGTCTGCGGCCCGCCAGAGTCGGTGATCACGTCCGAGACGCTGACGGCGCTGTACCGCACCCCGATCGAGGTGCTGCGCGCGTCGGACGGCAGGCTCGTGGTCGTCGGCGAGCCCGAGCCGCCGGCCAGGCACGCCGACCGGCATGCCGACGCGGCGGCGCGGTGATGACGAGCGCGTCATGACCGGCTCGACCGTCACCGGCCTCAGCTGGAATGTCGTCGCCGATCTGCGCCAGCTGATGCAGTTCCCTTTCATGGTGAACGCGTTGCGGGCTGGGACGATCGTTGCCGTGGCCGCGGGAGCACTTGGCTGGTTCATGGTGCTGCGCAGGCAATCCTTCGCGGGGCACACGCTGGCCATTGTGTCCTTCCCTGGCGCGGCCGGGGCCATTCTGGCCGGCCTCAGCGCGATCACCGGCTACTTCGCCGCGTCCGTCGGCGCCGGCCTGGTGATCGCCGCGGTGCCGCGGTCGCTCGGCGGCCGGGCCAGGAGCAGTGAGTCAGCCATCATCGGGACGGTCCAGGCCTTCGCGCTGGCGTGCGGGGCGCTGTTCGTGAGCCTTTACGGCGGTTTCCTGAACGGGCTCACCGGGCTGCTGTTCGGCTCATTTCTCGGTATTTCGGCCAGCCAGGTGCTGGCCCTGCTCATCGTGGCGGCCGCGGCGCTCGCGGTCCTGGCGCTGATCGCGCGGCCGCTGTTCTTCGCCACGGTCGATCCTGACGTGGCGGCGGCGCGCGGCGTTCCGGTCCGGCTGCTCGGCGCGGTCTTCCTCGTGCTGCTGGGCTGCGCGGCCGCCGAGGTCAGCCAGATCACCGGGGCACTCCTCGTATTCGCGCTGCTGGTGATGCCGGCCGCAACGGCGCAGCAGATCACGGCCCGGCCGGTGGTCAGCTTCGCGCTCACGATCGGGCTCGGGCTCGTCACCGTGTGGCTCGGCCTGACCGCCGCGTACTTCTCGGTCTATCCGGTCGGCTTCTTCATTACGACCTTCGGCTTCGCTGGGTACGTCCTAGCGGGGGCCTGGCGTGCATTTCTGTGGACCAGACGCCGGATCGCTGCGGCGGTACCCGCGTGAGCAGCCTGGCCGGCCTGCTAGGCCAGCCATTCTTGCGTTATGCATTCATAGCCGGCGCCGTCATCGCCGCGGCGTCCGGCCTCACCGGCTATTTCGTGGTGCTGCGCTCGCAGGTGTTCACCGGTGACGCGCTCAGCCACGTCGCCTTCACCGGAGCGCTCGCAGCTCTCGCCGCCGGAGCAAATCTGCTCATCGGCCTGTACGGCGCTTGCATTGTCGTCGCGCTGGCGATGGCCGCGCTCGGTTACCGCGGCCAGGCAGACGACACAGTGATCGGCAGCGTGTTCGCCTGGATTCTCGGACTCGGTGCGCTGTTCCTTTCCATCTACACCACATCCACTTCGAACGGAACATCCGGCGTGAACGTCCTGTTCGGCACGATCTTCGGGCTCTCGGCCGCGCAGGCTGTCACCGACTCGGTCGTCGCGACATGCGTATGCGCCGCGCTTATCCTCATCGCCAGGCCGCTGCTCTTCGCCACCATCGACGAGTCGGTCGCCAGCGCCCGGCGGGTGCCGGTCAGGGCGATCGGAACCGTGTTCCTCGGCCTGGTCGGAGTGACCGCCGCGGCGGCCACTCAGGCTGTCGGCGCGCTGCTGCTGCTCGGGCTGCTGGCGGCACCCGCCGGGGCGGCGCAGCGGCTTACCGCCCGGCCGTTCCGCGGGCTCTGGCTCTCCGCGGCAATAGCGATCTTCTCGGTCTGGACCGGGCTGGTGATCTCCTACGCGGCTCCCAAGATCCCGCCCAGCTTCGGGATACTGGCGGTCGCCACCGGCGTCTACCTCATCGCAATCGCCTTCACCGCCAACACGAACGGCAGGCGGGCTTAGGGTTCGCTTAGGATTCGCCTAGCCCAGGGACAACCCCTGCTGCTCAAGCGCTTCCTGGAGGAGCCGCAGCGCCTTGGGACCCGTGCCGTGCAGCCGCTTGAGCTCGCCAGCAGGCACCCCGGCCAACTGCCTGAGCTCGGTGTAGCCCGCCCCGATCAGCGCACGGGTCGCCGGCGCAGCGATACTCTTGGGAAAGCCGGTCTCAGACGTCATCCGACACATGGTAGCCGAGGGCAATGGCCATCGCCGCCTCAGCGGCTGTGCGGCCCTGCGGGCGGGACGCAGATCTTGACGGACGCGGGCTGAACCTTGATCCGCAGCTTCCTGGCTTGCTTGCGGGCGCCGCCATCGATCTCGTAGCGGAACGGGCGATTGAATCGCACCCGGATCCGGCGGCCGCTGGTGGTCAATACGAACGGGGACTTGCCCGGGCTGCCGGTCGCGACCCGCAAGAGCGTCCGAGTCCACTGGACCGGATTCTTCGCGGTCACCAGGCCGATCTCAAGCAACCCGTCGTCCGGCCTTGCGCCGCTGAAGACCTCGATGCCGCCTAGGATCTTGCCGACGTTGCCGACCAGCACGCACGACAGCCGTCCCTGGTAGAACTCTTCGCCATCAACCTCGACCAAGGCCTTCATTCCCTGGGCAGCGAGGTTACGTGCCGCCGTGTAGAGATAGGCGAGGCGCCCGAAGCGCTTCTTCATCAGACTGCTGGCACCGGAAATCATCAGAGCATCCAGTCCGGCGCCGGCCATGACGGCGAAATGCTCGCCGTTGACCATTCCGGTATCGATCGCGCGCCGCTCGCCATGCAAGCCAACCCGCACCGCCTCGGTGACATCAGCGGGAATGGCCAGGTTCCTTGCCAGCAGATTGCCAGTGCCCGCTGGGATGATCGCCAGCACCGCTCCTGTCCCGGCCAGCGCGTCCACACAGCGCTGCACCATTCCATCGCCGCCCCAGACGAGGATGAGCTCGGCTCCTTCGGCGAGCGCTCGCCGTGCGCGTTTCGGTGCCTTCCGGCTCTTGGTTACCTCATACCACAGGGGCTCACCAAACCCTTCACGCGCCAGCACCTCCCGCAGCTCGGGCAGGCCACCTCCGAGGCTCTTTCTGGCGTGCGCCACAACGGCGACCGTGGACATGTCATTGCCTCCCTGCCGCCTCATGCTCCCGGCCATTGCCGGCCGGCCAGGTATGCGAGCGGCATCCAGCCAGGTTCCCGGAGAACTGGCCGCCATTCATCTCGCGCAGTGCTAACCCGAGGTTCCCTTCGGGCTAACCCGTGTGAACCGCGGCGGCGAGGGCAGCTTGCGCGAATGTCAGCAAGGGCATCACGACAGCGCGCAAGCCTCACCCCGGTGGCCATCGTCACGATCGCCGCTCTGGTATTCACGGTTCTGCTTGTCCTGGTCCGGCTGCGGTGGCATCCGCTGGAGTCGGTCGACCACGGCGCTGCCGCCAGCGTCAACAACCTGATCGCCGGGCAGCCCAGGCTCCTCACCGTGACCAGGGCTATCACCATGCTGGGCAGCACCATCGCGCTGTCGGCCATCGTCGCGGCCGGCGCGCTGATGCTGGCGCTGCGGCGGCGCTGGCGGCTGGCGTGCTATCTGGTCGTCACCGGAGCCGGCGCACTAGTGCTCGATCCAGTGCTGAAGGTGCTGGTCGGGCGGCTCCGTCCCGTGGTCGGCCATCCGGTCGCCCATGCGCCTGGCAACAGCTTCCCCAGTGGGCACGCGCTCGGCTCGATGGTCTGCTACGGCGCCTTGTTCCTCGTCTTCCTGCCCGCCGCCCGCGGGCGCTGGCGTACCTGGTTCGGCGTCGCGGTCGCGGTCATCGTCGCCATGATCGGGATCAGCCGGATTCTCCTCGGCGTGCATTACATCTCCGACGTTCTCGGCGGCTGGGCGATCGGGATCGCCTGGCTCGGTCTCACCTCATTCGCGTTCGAGCTCACCAGGCGGGCGGCGGGCAGGCCGGTGAGCCGTCCGGTCACCGAGGGGCTCGAGCCTGAGGCGCGCGCAGATCTGAAGCCCAGCGATCCGGAGCCGGGCGCCAGGAACGCACCGGGGGCACCGGGGGCACCACGCAAGCCGCCCAGCCCCGGCCGGGCGGCAACCGGGATCGTGGTGGCCTGGGTCCTGATCCTCGGCGCCATCGCCGGGATCGGCGAGCTGATCCGCAAGGACGGCCACGGTGCCCTGTTCGGCGACACCACGGTTCCGCGCTGGCTAGCGGCGCACCGTACGCCGGGCCTGACTCGCTGGAGCCTCGTCTTCACAACGCTCGGCGGAACCGTGGCGATCGCGACTGCTGCCACGGTGATCTGCCTCGTATTCGTCGGCATTACCAGGCGCTGGCGGCCAGCCGTGTTCGTCGTGACGCTCATGATCGGCGAGCTCGCCATGTTCCTCACCGCCGCCGCGTTGGTCAAGCGCCCCAGGCCGACCGTCACTCATCTGGACAATCACTTGCCCACGTCCTCCTACCCATCGGGCCATGTGGCGGCGACCTGCTGCCTCTATATGGGCCTGGCGGTCTTGGTCATCGGGCAGGCCAGGGGCTGGTGGCGGTGGCTGTTCGTGATCCCGGCGATCGTCCTTCCCGTGCTGGTCGCGGCGTCCCGGATGTACCGCGGCGAGCATCACCCAACCGATGTGCTGGCCAGCGTGCTGTTCGCGGCGCTGTGGATCCCGGTGGTCTACATGTTGGTGCGGCCCACCGCGGGTCAGGGCACATCCTCCGAGAGGGCATTGATGGAAGCGGCCAGGTCGGCGGCCGTGGCCGGCCGGGCTGCCTGATTCGGGTCGATCGCGCCCTCGGCCATGCACGGCAATGCTATTCGCCGTGCTCAGGACCGCGATGCAGGTAGCCCCGCCGATCGGCACCGCTGCCGCGGCCGCCCTCAGCCATGCCGGGACCGCCGAAGTGATCGGCTGCTTCGCCGCCATCATGGCGCTCCCGGTGCTTGGCGGCTCCTTCCACCTTCTCAGGGTCAGCAGCACGGCGCCGCAGGTAGAGACCTGAGACGCAGCGGCGCTAACCTCAGCGGGCGTTATCTCAACGGCCGTGTTGCGCTCCGGCCGAAGACGACGAAACGCAGCTGAAGGGACGACGGGGCTCGGTTCGATGCTCTTGAGAGCTGTGCAACAACGATCGGCTGGCCTGGGCCGGACCAGCCGCACGCGGTACCCCTCGGCGGCAACAACCCTCGTACCCCGCGTCGGGCAGGGCCGGCGGCGGCCCAGCTTGCCAAGGCGACTACCACGCAGACGATAGCCAGCGTCCCGTTGATGACCAGCGCGGGCGGCCGGCGGGCGGGCAATTCGATGGCGCCGAATGTGCTGCACCGGGAACATCAGCAGGGCCGGCAGAGCTTTACCAGAAACCGTGCTCGGCCGGGTCGGCGGCCAGCCGGGCGGAGCGGGTGGAGCCGGCGCAGGAGCGGTCAGCGCGCAAGGTAGTCGGGGCGGGGAGGCGAGATATGCGAATACTGATGATCGGGCCGCCGGGTGCGGGCAAGGGGACGCAGGGTGCTCTGATCGCGGCCCACTTCGACATCCCGCGCGTCGTGGTGGGTGACTTGCTGCGTGATCACGTCGCCCGGCGCACCAATCTCGGCCGGGTCGTGGATGGTCACCTCGGCCGGGGCGAACTGGTGCCCGACGAGATCATGCTGTGCATCGTCCGGCAGACGCTGAACGCCACCAGGGCAGCCAGCAGCGGGTACGTGATCGACGGGCTGCCGCGCACCATGGCCCAGGCGCGGGCGGCGTACAAGATCGCGACGGAGCTGGATATGAGCGCGAACGTCGCGGTGCATCTGAGGGCCGAAGACAAGGAACTGACGCGGCGGCTGCTCGCCCGAGCCGCCCTCGAGCACCGGTCCGACGACACCGAGCAGGTCATCCGGCACCGGCTGGATCTGTACCAGCAGGTGACGCAACCGATCATCGCGTGGTTTGCGCAGCGCGGCATCCTGGTGTCCGTCGACGC
>DASWGE010000488.1:0-4149 GCA_036393895.1 Streptosporangiaceae bacterium
TGACCGTGCGGGCTGAGAATCAGCGACTGCCTGGCGCTGCCGGGCGGCAGGTCGTCGAGCTTCTGGGTGCTGATGCTGTTCAGCCAGGTGAGCCGGTCCTGGCCAGCGATCCTGACCACGTCCCTGTTCGAGCGGTCGACCTGGCCGGCCGCATCCGCCAGTGCCCGTTGCTCTGCGAAGGGATCACCGTAATGCGCGGCCACGCCCACGTCGGGTTTGTCGGCGGCGACGGCGTCAGGAACCGCTAGCAAGGGACTGTCCATACCGCAAGGCTATGCGCCGCACGGCGGTCACGTTTCGGCGACGGCTCCGCCGCTAACGACCAGCCGGCGCGTCACCCGGAGACTCCCGGCCAGCATGCGGTCGTGCGTCACGATGAGCAGCGTCCCGTCGTAGTTATCGAGGGCCTGCTCTAGCTGCTCGATCGCGGGCAGATCCAGATGGTTGGTCGGCTCGTCGAGCACCAGCAGGTTCGCCCCAGAATGCATCAGCAGCGCCAGGTCAGCGCGGGTGCGCTCGCCTGGCGAGAGCAGGGCGACCGGCCGCCCGACGTCGTCGGCGCCAAGGCCGAACTTCGCCAGCAGGGTCCGCGCGTCGGACTCCAGCAGCGCGGACGCCGCGCTGAACGCGTCGAGCAGCCTGGCCTGCGGCTCGAACGTCAGCCTGCCCTGGTCAATCTCGCCGATCCGCACCGACGCACCGAGCGACTGGCGTCCGCCTGCGACCGGCATCCGGCCGAGCAGCACCTGCAGCAGCGTGGTCTTACCCGAGCCGTTGTCGCCCTGGACCAGCATCCGGTCGCCCCAGTTGAGTTGCATGCTGACCGGGCCGAGCTGGAAGGTGCCGCGCCGCACCAGGGCGTTGGATAGGACAGCGACGATGTCGCCGCTGCGCTGGGCGGCGCCGAAGCGCAGCCGCAGTTCCCACTCCTTGCGCGGTTCGGCGATGGGCTCGAGCCGCTCAGCCGCCCGCAGCGCGGCGGCACCCCGCCCGGCCTGGTGCTGCGCTCCCTCGACCATTCCGCGCCTGATGTTCTTGTCCGGCTCCTTCCGCCGCGTCGCTGCGCTCTTCGCCGAGCGCTCCCCGGAGCGGGCCCATTCCCGTTGTCGGCGTGCCCGCTCGATCAACTCGTCCCGCGTGGCCGCGTAGGTTTCGTAGGCTTCGGCGGCTCTGACCCGGTCGCGCTCCAGTTCCTCCCGGTAGGCACGGTAGCCGCCGCCGTACACTTTTACGTCGCGCGTATGCGGGTCGATCTGCACGACCTGCCGCGCCATCCGTTCGAGGAACGCGCGGTCGTGCGACACGACGACGAGGCCGCCGCTGAAGCCCGTGAGATGAACTTCGAGCAGCTCCAAGCCGGTCAGGTCCAGGTCGTTGGTCGGCTCGTCAAGCAGCAGCACGTCGAATCTGGCCAGCAGCACCGCCGCGAGCGCCAGCCTGGCCGCCTGACCGCCGGAGTACCCGGCTGCCTGCCGGTCGAGATCGGCCGGCAAGCCGAGGCCGGCGGCCAGCTCGGTAGCCCGCGCCTCAAGGTCAGGGCCGCCAAGCGCGAGATAGGTCTCGAGCGCCGCGGCGTAGTCCCGGCTCGCCTGACCCTCGCTCACGCTGGCCTGGGCCAGCCGGTCAGAGGCTGCGAGCATGGCCGCCTCGGTCGCTGCGACGCCGGTCCGCCGGGCGATGTACTCCATTGCCGTCTCGCCACGGCGGCAGTCGCGCTCCTGTGGCAGGTAGCCGACCGTGCCGGCGGCGCTGACCGTGCCCGCGTCTGGCTGCACCAGGCCAGCAAGCACGCGCAGGAGGGTGGACTTGCCCACTCCGTTCGGCCCGACAACCGCGATCCTGTCCCCGGCAGCGATTGGCAGGCTGGCATCCTGCAGCACGGCTAGGGCACCGTAGGAGACGCAGATGCCGCGGGCGGTCAGCAGGGACACTTCGCCACCCTAGACGGGCAGTGCGAGTGGCCGCCGCTCAATTACCCGTCGGCCGGCACTGCGCGCAGGTCCCGAAGACGGTCAGATGGCCGACATCGGTCTCGAAGCCATACTCGGAGTCCAGGGCCCCGACCAGGGATCCGACAGCCGCCGGATCGAGCTGGATAATGGCGCCGCAACTGCGACAGACGAGGTGGACATGCTGCGAGTCTGACGCCAGGTGATACCGGTGCGCGCCGTGTCCGAGATGGGTGTGCGTGACCAGCCCAATCTCCTCGAGCAGCTCAAGGGTTCGGTAAACGGTGGAGAGATTGACCCCGACTGCCTTCCGCTTGACCTCGGCGTAGATCTCCTCGGGAGTAGCGTGCTCGAGGGTCGTGACAGCCTCGAGAACGAGCTGGCGCTGCGGGGTGACACGGTAACCGCTGGCCCGCAGCGTGTCATCCCACGTCTGCGACATGCTGCCGAGTCTAGTTTGGTCCGGATAACTGACTTGCCGGTCGACGCGAACGTGTCGTAGCGTGCTGGCTAACGCGGGAAAGGAGGTGGTCCAACAGAATGCATAGATGTCGGACTCGCGAGGTGGCTGTCAGCTAGCCGCCGTCCCGTGGAGCGCATCACGCTTAGCGGATGCGCGCGTCACCGGCCTGCGAACCAGTCTTCTTGACTGTGTCGCGTGCCGCCAAGGCGGCGGTCGGCGAATACACGGCAGACACCGGACCCCCGGGTGATCGGCCTTGTCCAGCCGGTCCCCGCGATGGTTTGCCTCAGCAGGCCAGCGCGGGAGCAGCCCGGGGGCTTCTCTTTTGGGCGGCCGAACCCGGCACGGCGCGCCTGGAGCTAACTGTCTGCGGCGGTGTCTTTACTGTCTGGAGCGGCGCCTTCGGTGCGCTTGAGCTGCGCGGATAGATGCGACTGTAGCGGTTGCCCGACCGCGGCCATGTCGTAGGCATAGGCCAGATCCGCGCCGACCAGACCGTAGAGCCGCTTGCCTGCGGTGACTTGCTTGGCCGTGGCCGTGCGCGCAACTGCGTCGGTCGCCATCTCGATCTTGGTGCCGGTGATCGTGCCGATGTAGATCTCGGTGACCCCCGTCGGGTGCGTGATCAGCACCTCAAGGACACCGTCGGGCTGGGGCCGCCAGAAGCCGACCTCCATGTGCGAAGGACGGCCGATCGTGCCATCCTCCTCGAGCAGCCAGGTCCTGCTCGAGTAGATCAGGAATGGCTTGCCGTTGTGGCTGAAGGAGATTTCCTCGCGGTAGTTGGCGCTCTGGATGGTGGGATAACCCAGCACCCCCGCCCCCTCCCAGCGACCTAGCAGGAAGCTCAGCGGAGTGATCGCGGGATGAGGTTCGTAGGCAGAGTCGTTCTGCGCGGGATACATGCCCACAGCCTAAGGCCGCCTCGCCAGGTGCCGTCCAGCGCGCCAGAGCCGCACGAAGAGCAGGGCGCAGCAGGCTGCGACCGCGGCGCACGCCACGGTCAGGATGATCGCCGTCGCGTCTGCCGCCACGCCCAATACCTTAGGCCGCCCGGCCCCATCCCCCCGCAACCCGACCGCTCCCGGCGCGCCGGCTGCGCGCGGCGGCGGTGCACCCGCGGCGGCCCGCGGGCGCAGGTCGGGGAATTAGGGTGTGGTGCATGGCTTCAGGCTCACTGGTAGTGAAGGCAACGGCAGGCAAGAACGATCCGGAACGGTGCAATCAGGCCTTTACCGTCGCGGCCACGGCGGCCGCCAGCGGTGTCGCGGTCTCGCTCTGGCTGACTGGCGATGCGACCCTGCTGGCCCTGCCCGGCCAGGCCGACGACTTCAGGCTGGCCTACGCAGCCCCCTTGGCCGACCTGCTCGAGACGGTGCTCAAGGCCGGTTCGGTGACCGTCTGCACGCAATGCGCCGCGCGCCGCGATATCACCGAGGACGACCTCGTCGAGGGGGTCAGGATCGCCGGGGCGCCAACGTTCATCGCCGAGGTGCTCGCCGACGGCGCCAAGGCCCTGGTCTACTAAGGCCGGTCCAGCGCAAGGGCGTCGCATCGCTGGCATCGTGACCGCCGCAGCCGAAGAAGAGAAGCGGCGCCTGGCGGCCCTGGCCCGCGGGCACGTGCGGATCGCCGGGCGGTGCGGCGTGAACGCCGCTGCGAAGATCGGCTGCCTGGTCGCCGGGATGGCTGCGGGCGCCGACTCGATCGACGACATGGACATGCTGCGCCACGGCG